>NZ_JBJYKD010000001.1:0-196829 GCF_049310025.1 Thermorhabdus hydrogeniformans
TCAAGCTCATGCCCACGCTTTAATGCTGAGTTGGTTCCTTCAATGGCTGCCCTCATGCTGGTATTTTCTCTTTGATCTTGTTCTACTTTCTGACGTTGTTTTGACGATTCTATGGCTTTTAGATTTATACGGACCACATAGTCTTTTTTCTGTCTCTTGCAGTAGCAATCTTTTCTGTGTTTACATGTATCACATGCATTTAAAGGAAAGTGAGCTACGGTTTGGCTTTTGGTTATACCTGCATGGGTTGGTGCTATACCTTCAGGGCATTTTGTTATTATGCCTGTGGATTCATTTATTTCAAACTGGCTTGCAGATAATTTCTTTTGAGGTTTTTTTCCATTAAGGTTGGTGAAGTGAAGTTCAATTCCATTTTCTTTGCCTTTTTCTATTACTTCGGGGGAGTAGTATCCTCCATCCATATAAAGGTGTTTGCAGTCAGTATTTTCCTTGATAATTGGTATTCTATCTTTACCCAGATCTACATCGCTTTTGATGTTTTGATCCACCTTGTAGTCTGTAATAAACTGGACTGGGTTTTCTTTGGAGCAGGTTTCCGCAATGTTTAGTGTGTATCCGCTTTGGGCTTTGTCACCCTTTTTCCTGTATGTGGCATCTTCGTCATAGGCAGACTGCAGGGAGTTGGTAGGAATATCTTTATTATCTTTGGCTTTGAGTTTGTTTTTTTGTTCATCAAATACGGATTGTTCTGATATGAATCTTTCAAGTATCCTCAGGATATCAGGATCTTTTATTTCATCTGCTTTTTCTATGATGTTCTTGATTTCAAGGCACAGATTCAGGAGCATGTCGAGTTTGCTTTCACTTTCCGATGGTTTTGCTTTATAGATTACATTTGTTTTGAATTCGGGTTTTAGGACTTCTTTGAGGTTTGGTGTAAGAAGGTTTTCAGGTACTGATTTTACTGCTCTTTCTAGAACATCAAATGCCAATGCTATTCTCCCGGCTTTCTTGATGTTTGACATAAACATGGTAGAGTCCATGCGCTGTTCTTGTGTGGATATACCGGCTTGTTTGATAAAGTTTTTGGTAAGGTTTAAAAATGAGGCAAAGATTAAATTTTCCTGTTCAGGGTGTTGCACCAGATAGCGATATATTCTTGCTCTGAAATCATAAAGGGTTTTTTCTGCCAGGTTTAGTTCTCCCAGTACTCTGATTCCTACTGCATAGTTTACTAGGTAGTTGAAGTAGAAGTTGTCGATTAGCTCATCATCGGAGTAGTTTTTTAAATGCTTTATGTATTCCAGGGATAAGGCTATGTTTACTGGGAAGTTGGGTCTTCCGGTATCGCTGTAAAGTACTGAAAATGGCTTTTCATCTATTTTGCAGAATACGTATTTATAGAATATGGGAGCCCAAGATTTTTCTAATTTAGTCTTTATCCTGGGATTCATCCAGTTGGTACTTTCAAATAGTGATTCTTGAAGATGGTTAACATTTTCTCTGAACATTTCTTGCACCTCATTTATCGTGATTTGAGGCTTATATGTTTCGTTTTAGCCCTTGTCCCTGCATATTATACCATAAATCATGATAATATGGTAGTTTTTGTTGCTTTTTCGTTAGTTTTTATTTTTCAAGCCGTATTTGGTTAAATATGGATTGGGGAAAAGGGGGAGTTTTTACACTGGAATCAAAATTAATAACTGGGCAAAATCTTCCCCTCCAAAACCTGCCTTTGAATATCTAAAACATACTCTTTGTCGACAATATGTTTTAATACCCCCCCTATACCCCAGTTGGATTTTTTAACCACTAAAACAGCTACCGTATCATCCTCATTCAGTTTCAAAACCTTGGGATTTTTTAAATCAAAATATGGCAGGTTTAAATTTCTATCCTCGGTCTCATCTATATTCCATACGGCGGCATCTATCCTTTTTTCCAGCAGGCTCTTTAAAATCTGGTTATAGGAAAGTTCCACATATTCTACGTCCTTTCCCTCACACTCATAGCAGGTTAGTATGAAATGGTCTATGGAACTTTTGTCAAGAGCCACCTTCATTCCATCTTTTATTTGTGTGTCTTCCGGATTTGCAAATAACACCTTATGACCTTTTACATAGGAATATTTGCCCAAATCAAGGACGATCTCCATATCTTTCCCGGACGATATATTGATACTCGCGGCAAGTTTGGACATTATGGCAAAATCATACTTTCCCTGCTCCAAAACTTCAAGCCTTTTGTAACCACCCCTCATGTAAGCCATATTAAAGGGTATATTCGCTTTTTCGAAAGCCTTATAAAGGCCCGTGGCCAGTCCCTCATACCTTCGTGAATAGGGCAGGGGCATAATGCCCGTAATAACTCTCAGACCTGCAATCTCCCATAATTTCTGGTAATCGATATTTTCTATATATGTGCCGAGATGCCCTTTTGCTTCTAACTTTATGGCTCCGGCTTCTTCCAGGTATCTCATGGCTGATTGAATTGTTCCCCGGCCGAGGTCCAATTTTTGGGCGAAATCTCCCACCGTTTCAATTCTATCGCCCTTTTTAAGGGATATGAATTCCCTTGCAAGTCTGAGAACGGCTAATCCATTTTTGGTTAGAAGTTGTCTGTCTATCATACCACTTCACCTATACAATATACAATACGTTGTATTTTAATTATAGCACAACTCTTGACATTATTCAAGAAATATTTTAATAGTTTTGTGGTTATTTTATGATAACGTCTCATTCAGTGAGACAGCGGAATGTTCTTCCGGCTCCACACCCAATTTTAAAAGTTTTTTATTTATCTCCGCCGCTTTGGTTTCATCGGTAAGCACCACAAGGTAATCTCCGGGGAGCATGATGGTATCGCCTTTTGGAATAATTTCCAGATCCCCTCTGTTTATGCCCACCAGCAGACAATTCTCCGGCCATCTAACGTCTTTTACTTTCCTGCCGTCAAAAGCTGAACCGAGGCATACCGGCACTTCCATCAGTATCTTTTGGCTCTCGACTTCCGGGCCGCGGTATTTCGAACCCCGGCGTGCCGTCAATCTATCGAGGAGAGTGTCATAAATTGGTTTGGATTTAAAAAGGTCGGTTACCAGGTATGAAGTAACAGATACAATGCTCAGAGCCAGAAGGTGGCTGAAAGAACCGGTCATTTCGGTAATGAGTATGCTCCCTGTAATCGGAGCTTTTACAATGGCTGAAAAATAGCCGGCCATCGCCAGAATGAGGAAATTTTTAATATATTCGGGATTAAGGTCCATCAGCTTAACTACTACGGTCCCGTAAACATCCCCCGTTAAAGCCCCAATTACCAGCAGCGGCAGGAAAATCCCTCCCGGTACTCCCGAACCGTAACTTGTCATTGTGAAAAAAAACTTCACTACTAATAGAATAACCACATAATACAGAGTAAAGCTTATTTTATTTAGAGAATCAATCATTTCGCCGCCACCGCCCAGGACCTCCGGCATGACAAATCCCAGCACTCCGGCGATAACAAAAGGGATGGCAGGTTTTAATTCCGGCCTTAAAATTTTTATGTTTTTAAAAAAATCCTGGGTTTTTATCAGAGCAGTATTAAATACGATGCCAAACAGGCCTGTTACAATGCCCAGAAGCAGCACATAAAAATAATGATTTAACGGCAGAGGTTTGATGCGGCCGAAATTAAAAACCGGCATCTGGCCGAAAAATTGTTGAGATACGAAGCCGGCCGTTAAAGAGGCAACCATAGCGGGCACCATTACCATAGGGGAAAAGTTTTTGTGAAGTTCCTCCAGCGCAAAAATCGTACCGGCCAGGGGAGCGTTAAAGGCCGCTGAAAGACCCGCACTGGCCCCGCAGGTGATCAAGTATTTTTCCTCGACCCTGAGCCTCCCCATAGCCCTGCTGAAACCCTGGCCCGCAGCCGCTCCCAGCTGAACCGACGGGCCCTCTCTCCCGAGGGAAAGACCGACTCCCAGGGCAAGAACCCCGCCGAGAAATTTAAAGATGATTACCTTTATCCAGTTCATTTTTAACTGTCCGGAAAGAACTCCTTTCACCTGAGGAATACCGCTGCCGCTTACCATAGGCTCCTTCTTTACTATCAGTCCGAGCACATACGCCAGGGCGAATAAGAATACAAACCATAAAAGGGTTGCATAAAATCCCCCCATTTTCAAAACAGAGTATATCTCTCTGCGCAAAGATTCCGCCTCGCTAAGCAAATACCTGTATAAGATGGCCATCACACCTGCAAAAAAACCCACGGCAATTCCTTCCACTATAATCTTTTGCCTGAAATCCATCCAGCGCGTTAAAGTGGAATAGGTCTTGCTTTTACCCTTATTCAATTTCGAAAACCCCCGTTTGTCCCTTTTTATCACCTACATTACATTATAAAACAAAACAGTGGGATTTTGCCACTCCTTATAAATTGCAACTTGCATGATCACAATTTATAATTTTCATAAATAACTTCAATTGTAAGTTTCAGAATAAAGGGCAAAATATATCTGGTGATGTGTATGGAACTTTTCATACCAAAAAGGGCCTTTTTTGAGAGAGAAGCACTGGACTACCCCACCGGCAGGCAGATATATTATAAGATGAGGGAAATGGGAGTGGAAACGTCCTTTGTTGGGTCGCACAACAGGGTGACGGGAATACCGGGCAAGACCGCCCAGGAGGCATACTTAGAGGCCAAAAGGACTCTGGTGGTGGGGGTCAGGAGGAGCCGTGATTTTCAGAGGTGCAGGCCGTCGGCCCATTACCAGCTTCCACTGGTAACCAGTTGCACAGGAGAGTGCGAATACTGTTACCTCAACACCACCCTCGGCAGAAAGCCGTATATAAGAGTTTATGTAAATGTGGAGCAAATTCTGGAAAAGGCCAGGGACTATATAGAGGCGAGAAAACCCGCTACCACAGTATTCGAAGGTTCGGCCACTTCCGATCCCCTGCCTGTGGAGCCGTATACAGGTTCGCTGAAAAAGGCCATTGAGTTTTTCGGGACCCAGCCAAACGGACTTTTTAGATTTGTCACCAAGTTTACGAATGTCGATTCACTGTTATCCGCTGAACATCAAGGCAGGACGACTTTCAGATTCAGCATAAACTCGGAAAATGTTATCAAAAAGTTCGAACACAGGACCCCCTCCCTTGATGAGCGATTAGAGGCGGCTTCAAAAGCGGCCTGCGCCGGCTATCCCCTCGGTTTTATCATCGGCCCCATTTTTTATTATCCGGGCTGGGAGAAATGTTATGGTGAAATGCTGGAAAAATTAAGCTTCAAGCTCGCAGGCAAAATAAAAAAGCCCCCGGCATTTGAACTGATAACTCACAGGTTTACCGAACGGGCCAGAAGAAATATTTTGGAAGTATTTCCCAAGACCCAGGTTCCCCTTAATAAAAGAGAGCGGACTTTTAAATTCGGCCAGTTCGGGTATGGCAAATACGTTTATCCCACAGAAAAAATGGAAGAGTTGAAGGCATTTTTTCAAAAAAAAATCAGCGAAGCAATGCCGGGTGCTGAAATTCTCTATTTTGTATAAGTGTGATTTCATTATTTGTTCAAATCTTCGTATAAAGCCCGATTTCCTCAAACCTTTCCTTTATATACTTTAATTTTTCTCGTGGCGGAGCTTGGCGGATGGACATTTTATACTCCTTACCAAGCCTGTTATATTTTTCGCTCACATCGTGGAAAGGTAATAAGTCAATTTCATTTATACCTTTTAGTGAGGAAACAAACTCCACAAGGCCGTCAATATTTTTTTCCGTATCTGTAATCCCCGGAATTACGGGAAATCGCAGAATAACATCTTTTCCTCTGCCTGCATCCACCAGCATCCGCAAATTATCCTTAATCAGATTATTTGAAACTCCAGTATATTTCTTATGCTCTTCCTCATCAGCCAGTTTCAGGTCGTAGAGGAACACATCAACGTAATCCAATACCGATGAAAATACGTCTTTGGGCGCATAACCTGATGTATCCAAAACGGTATGAAGATCTCTTTTCTTGCATTCTTTCAGCGCCTCTCTTAAAAATTGATGCTGGAATAGCGGTTCTCCTCCCGAAAAAGTCACGCCTCCTCCTGAATTATCATAAAACAGAATATCTTTTTCAATCTCCTTCATAAGCTCGTCAACTGTGATCCCTCTGCCAACAAGTAGTAAAGCTCCAGTCGGGCAAGCTCCGGCACAATTTCCACAATAACTGCAGATTTGACGGTCAATATGCTGAATATTGCTTTCAAATGTAATTGCACCAATCTCACAAACACGATTACATGTTTCACACCGCATGCATTTATATTCGAAAAACATAAGCTCATTTGCGCCAGAAATACCCTCGGGATTGTGACACCACCAGCATCTTAGAGGACACCCTTTAAGAAATACCGTTGTCCTTATTCCGGGACCATCGTGGATAGCATACCTTTTTATATCGAATATAAATCCATCATTGACCATTTAGAAGCCTCCGTCCTGTTTTGCCCCAATCCTATACTTCTTTATATTCGGTTCTTGCAATTATTTCTTCCTGTAAACCCTTCGGTAAGTTCACAAAGTAGTCACTGTACCCGGCGACTCTAACCATTAAGTCCTGGAAGTCTTTAGGCCGTTTTTGTGCCTCACGGAGTAACTCGACGCTCACCACATTGAACTGGACGTGGTGCCCTCCCATTTTGAAAAATGTTCTTATAAGCTGCGAAAGTTTCCGGATATTTTCCTCACCCTCCAGCAGATCCGGAGTAAGTTTCTGGTTAAGCAAAGCTCCTCCAGTCTTATCCCAATCACATTTAGAAACTGACCTGAATACCGCCGCTACTCCCTTTTTGTCACTCCCTTGAACCGGTGAAACACCTTCAGAAACCGGAAAACCTGCTTTTCTCCCATCAGGCGTTGCCCCCGTAACTTTTCCGAAATATACATGAGCTGTTGTGGGCAGGAAGTAAACCCTCTTAGATGCTTTCCTGACCGGAGACGGCGGATATTTTTCGATTATATCCACCACATTATCGACTATCTTCTTTGCAATCTTGTCGGTATAATCATCGTCTTCTCCATACCTGGGCGTTTTGTTCATGATAATCTGTCTCAGCATTTCGTATTTCCCTTCGAAGTTATGCTTGAGGGCTTCAAGAAGTTCATCAATTGATACTGTCTTTTCATCAAACACATGGTACTTAATAGAAGTTAAACTATAGGTCAGCGTACCTAAACCTACTATTTGAATATACTGGGTGTTGTACCTTGCCCCGCCGGCATTGTAATCTCTGGCATTTTCGATGCAGTCACAAATCCACAGCGATAAGAAAGGAACCGGCAGGTATTTTGCATAAAGCGCCTCTATAATGTCATTTCCTTTCATCTTTATGTCTATAAAATGTTTTACTTGCTTAACAAAGGCTTCCCACAGTTCATCAAAGGTCTTGAAGCTCCTCGGTTCTCCAGTTTCCATGCCTATCTTTTTACCGCTTTGCGGATCTATACCATTATTCAGGGTAATCTCAAGAATTTTGGGTAGGTTGAAATATCCTGTCAGGATATAAGTTTCTTTCCCAAAAGCCCCGGTTTCCACACAGCCGCTGACCCCTGCAGTGCGGGCATCTTCCAGGCTTTTACCCTGCCTTAACATCTTGACTATAACCCCATCGAAATTGAAGAAGGGCGGTTCACCAAATCCGGGACCCACTACTTTTAAAGCCCTTGTAATGAAGCGTTCGGGATTTTTGTCACTCACCAGCACAGCCGTATTGGGCTGCAAAGTCCTTACTTCGTCAAGAACTTCCAGTAGCAGGTAAGAGACTTCATTAACACCATCCGAGCCATCCTTTTTCAGCCCCCCGAGATTGATTTTTGTAAAGTCGTTATATGTGAAGCTCTCTTCCGCCGTCACCCCGACTTTTGGAACTGCCGGCTGGTTGTTAAACTTTATCCAGAATGCCTCCAAAAGCTCTTTTGCCTTTTCTCTCGTTAACCTACCTTCTTCAACGTCTTTTTTGTAAAATGGATATAAATGCTGGTCCAAACGTCCGGGGTTAAAAGAATCCCATGGATTTGTTTCATAGACCACACCCACATGAACGAACCAGTAGTGCTGGAGGGCTTCCCAGAATGTTCTTGGAGCGTGCGCCGGGACGAAGCGGCATATTTCAGCCATTTGCTCGAGCTCTTTTTTTCTCTCGAAGTCTTTTTCTTCCTCTGCCATTTTTTCGAGTTTTTCCGCATAGCGTTTTGCGTAGACCATAATCGCATCCGCTGCTATATCCATGGCTTTAAGTTCTTCCATCTTATCGTAGTATTCTGGATCACTCGGCGTCAATTCCTGCATTTTCTTTCTAATTTCTTCTTTTATGTCTAAAAGCCCTGTTTTGAATATCCTTTCACCGCCAGCGGTGTGACCGGGTGCCCTCTGCTCCATAAACTCTGTCCATATTCCCGCTTCATAAGCCTCTATCCATTCCTGAGGCAGGTTTTCAAAAATAATATCCCTCATTGTTTTGCCCTTCCAGAATGGAATTACTTCTTTTTCATATAATTCCCTGGTTTTTTCATCAACCTTGTATGGCATATTTTCTCTGGAGTTTAAGATTTCTAAGTCTTCCATACTGTGAGTACAAATTTCCGGATATGTGGGAACTTCCTGGGGTCCAGTCCCTCTTAATCCAACAATCAGCTGGCCGTCTTCCACCGGAAGGCTTACACGTTCCATTAAATACTTAAATGCCAGGGCACGCTGCACGGGGATGGATTTTCCTTCAGCAAGGCCGTTTTTATAGAACCGGGTTATGAGCCTAGCTCTTTCATCAGATATTTTAACCTCAGCTTTCACGCTTTCCTCTCTGAGTTTTGCAATCCTTTCATTTATCGGCCTGACGGCAGCCCTCCTCTTCTGCATTTCTTTTTCAACAGTTACATACTCAGAAGAAACGGACATACTATTCTCCTCCTTTATCATTTTAGAAAAATGTCTTTCTTAATTTTTTTAGCAAATTTCATGCCAGCATTATTTATAATTATCGAATCAGTTTCTATTTTTTCCTGATTCCATCCTACATTCTAAAGTGAACGTATCAGAAATTGTATATTATTATGACCAATTTTGAGACTATGTCTCATAGAGATGACACGCCACAAAATGACCCGAATTCAACTCCTTCAATTCGGGCTGAACTTCAGCACATACTGGTCTGGCATAAGCGCAACGACCCCGGAATCTGCAGTAATTCGGCGGATTTATAGGGCTTGGCACATCACCCTGCAGGAGAATTCTTTGTCTGTTTCGCTCCATAATAGGATCGGGTATAGGTATGGCAGAAAGCAGCGCCTTTGTATATGGGTGCAGAGGATTGCTATACAGTTCAAAGCTTTCCGCCAGCTCCACTATAACACCTAGGTACATTACGGCAACTCTATTTGAAATATGTTTTACTATGCTCAAATCATGAGATATGAACAGGTAGGTAAGCTTGAACTTGCTTTGCAAATCTATAAGCAGGTTTACTATCTGCGCCTGTATGGAAACATCTAGTGCCGATATGGGTTCATCGCAAATGATAAACTTCGGTTCAACAGCAAGAGCCCTGGCTATGCCTATTCTCTGCCTCTGCCCCCCGGAAAATTCATGCGGAAATCTACTAGCATGTTCCCTGTCAAGGCCAACTATATTCAATAACTCGTATATTCGATTTATTCTGTCTTTGCCGCTATAAAGATTATTAGTATCCATTCCCTCACCGATAATATCTCCTACAGTCATCCTTGGATCGAGCGAAGCGTACGGATCCTGGAATATTATCTGAGCGTTTTTTCTGAATTCTTTTATTTCACTGCTATTAAACTCATAAACATTGCGGCCTTCAAAAATAACCTCTCCACCAGTGGGCTCATACAGCCTTATCATAGTCCTTCCAACTGTAGATTTGCCACAGCCACTTTCCCCCACAAGGCCCAGTGTTTCACCTTCTCTGATAGAAAAACTTATATTATCCACTGCTTTTAATAACTGGCCTTTGCCTACATTAAAGTACTTTTTAAGATTTTTCACTTCGATGAGATTTTCACCTATTTGTGGCATATTCTTTACCTCCAATTCAGGAAGGCCGCTGGATCTTGGGAGCTCTTTCATGCAGCAGCCAGCAAGTGACTTCATGGTTTTCTTTTACCCTCATCATAGGAGGGTATTTTTTCGCACATATCTTCATAGCATATTCACAGCGAGCAGCAAAAGCACAGCCTGTAGGCGGCGAAAATAAATCCGGCGGAGTGCCTTCAATGGACACCAGCCTTTCCTTCGATTGGGAATGTAACTTCGGGACAGATTTTAAAAGGCCCCACGTATAAGGATGCTTTGGATTATAAAATATATCTTCGACACTGGCGGACTCTATGATCTTGCCAGCATAAAACACCATAACCCTTTTAGCCATATTAGCAACAATCCCTAGATTGTGGGTAATTATAATTACGGCAGTTTTCATGCTTTTTTGTAAATCTTTCATCAGGTCCAATATCTGAGCCTGTATAGTTACATCCAGGGCAGTGGTGGGTTCATCGGCAATTAGCAGCTTTGGATTGCATACAATCGCCATGGCAATCATCACGCGCTGCCTCATGCCACCACTGAATTCATGGGGATACTGGTTTATTCTTTTTTCTGGGTTAGGTATCCCCACCCGTTTTAGAATTTCTATAGTCCTTTCTGTAGCCTTTCGTCTACTTATACGCTGGTGTATGAGTATGTTCTCCTCTATTTGTTTTCCTATGGTCATCGTTGGATTCAGTGATGTCATGGGATCCTGAAATATCATACCAATTTCCGCCCCTCTTATCATCTGCATCTTTTTTCTACTGATAGCAAGCAGGTCTATGTTGTTAAATTTTATACTGCCACCTTTTATATATCCCGGAGGAGAGGGGATCAGGCGCATAATGGCCTTAGCAGTAACGCTTTTGCCGCATCCGGACTCACCCACGATGGCAATGCATTCGCCCTCATTTACGTGAAAGGATACACCCCTTACTGCGCTCACCTGGCCTCCATAGGTATTAAAAGAGACTTCTAGATTATTTACTTCCAGTAACTTTCCCATTCCGAGTACCTCCGGTAATTAAATTAATTTTTACTTAAAAGTTCCGCGAAGTCTTGGGTCCAACGCGTCGCGCAGGCCGTCGCCGAGCAAGTTGAGGGAAAGCATAGTAGTGCTTATAAAAAACGAAGGTATTATCAATTGATATGGATATGCCCTGAAATTCTGGGCTCCTTCCCTAGCCAGTAACCCCCAACTGGAGTAAGGTGGTTGAATTCCAAGTCCAATATAACTTAAAAAAGCTTCAGTAAAAATTGCCCCGGGGACTGCCATTGTTAGATTTGTAATAATGAGCCCCAACATATTTGGGATAAGGTGTCTAATAATTATCTTAAAATCACTGGCTCCCAGGGCCTTTGCTGCCAGGACGAATTCCTGGTTTTTTAGTTGCAGGACCTGACCCCGAACAAACCGCGCACTGCCTATCCACCCAATAATGACCATGGCCAAAATCAGACTGTGAATACCCGAGCCCATGACCACCATGACAAGTATGGCTACTATAAGGGTGGGTATTCCATACAGTACATCGATGATTCTCATGATAATCATATCTACCGTACCGCCGAAATACCCTGATACTCCTCCAATAATAACCCCCACCACAGAATTTATAAAGGTCGCTAAAAATCCTATAGAAAGTGATACCCTCGCTCCCATCCACGTTCTGGCCCACAGGTCTCGGCCTAATGTATCAGTTCCAAACCAGTGATCTCTACTGGGACCCTGGTCAGTAAAATCAGCATAGTTGGTCTTGAAATCATATTTAGACATATAAGGACCTATAATGGCCATCATAATATAAATACATATTAACAACAGCCCTAGGGTTGCTATTTTATTCTTTTTCAACCTCATCCAGGCGTCCTGCCAATAAGTAAGGCTCGGCCGCACTATTTTGTTTATCTGTTTTGCATCTTTATCGATAGGGGTAAATAATTCCTCGTCCAAAAAATCTAAATTCTGCTCCATTAATATCACCCCTACTTTCCTATAATCCTGATTCTCGGGTCTATCAAGCCATAGAGTATATCGACAATGAAATTTGCTGCTATTAAAAAAACACCATAGAAAACTGTCATGCCCAAAATCATAGAATAATCAAGATTTTGAATTCCAAGCACATAAAATTTTCCCATTCCAGGTATGGCATATATCCACTCAATCACAAAAGTACCCGTCAAAACCGCAGCAGTAATCGGGCCTAAAATAGTTACAACCGGCAATATTGCATTTCGTATTTGATGCCTCCACACTATCTGAAACGTTGAAAGCCCCTTTGCTTCCGCAGTCATTATATAATCCTGATGCATAACGTCTAACATGCTGGCGCGCATGATCCTAGTTATCAATGCTAAAGTATATAAACTCAATGCAAAGACCGGCAGTATAGTGTACCTGAAACCCTTCCACTGAGCAACGGGCAGCAATTTAAATTTAACCCCAAAGATGTACTGCAGGAGTGACCCCATAATAAAATCTGGAACGGAAACGCCTATTATCGCAATGATAATGCAAAAATAATCTAAAAACCTGCCCCTGTGCAAGGATGAAGTTATACCCAAAAATATTCCCATTACAGTTGCAAATAAAATTGCTCTAATGCCTAAATCCGCCGAATATGGAAAAGTCTCTGCAATAATGCTCCTCACGGTCCTGTTGTTGTATTTCAAAGATGTCCCCAGATCGCCCTTCAAAAGATTTTTTATATAAATTAAATACTGCACCGGAAGAGGCTTGTCAAAGCCGTAATATCTCATCATATTTTGCCTTATCTCAGGTATTACCTTTTCGCTTGTGAAAGGGTCGCCAGGCAGCAACCTGACTAAAACGAACACCACAGTGACCAGGACCAAGACAGTAAAAAATGAAATAATCAATCGATTTATAACATATTTAACCATTATCACTTCCCCCTATTTTAAACTTGAAGGTATATACCTTCAGGGTATATACCTTCAAGTTTACTAACAATTTCTCTAATCTTTTGTAGCATAGACTGCATCAATATCGGCACCTACAAAACTCCTAACAATACCCTTTACGTTGTCCTTGCATAGCCAAGCTCGTTGCCTGAACTGCAGTGGTACCAGCGGAGCGTCATCCAGTAATATCTTTTCAGCTTCGTAGAACATTTCAGCTCGCTTCTTAGGATCTACTTCAACTCTGGCTTTTTCAATCAATTCATCGTATTTAGGATTACTGTACTTGCCACTATTCTGGGGGTTGTTGGTCTCCCATAGTTCCATATATGTCATGGGATCGTCATAGTCCGGAGCCCAACCTGCATACACCAGTTCAAAATCTCCTTTTTGTTCATCTGCTAATCTCTGTTTGTAAGTCACCAATTTAATATTGAACTTTATACCTAGATTTCTGGTAATTTGATCCTGCAAAGCTTCTGCCATCAGTTTGCTGGTTTCATCATCCTGAATCTTGTATTCCACCGAAATTTGTGAAGGATCGCTTATATTTAGCTCTTTCATAGCTTTTTGCAAATATTCTTTCGCTTTTGCCAGATCTGCTTTTTTAGGATAAGCCTCCAGGGGATACTCATCAGCATAATATCCATTTACCCCCGCAATTACAGGAAGTACAAGTCTTGTAGCAGGGAGATACAGGCCTTTTGTTGCCGTTTTCAGATAATCCTCACGGTCTATAGCATAGTTTAAAGCTTTTCTGAAATTTTTGTTAGCCAGCCAAGGTTTGTCAGGCAGATTCAAATTGATCTTAATCCAATCATCAGCACCGCTTAGATAAACCTTTGCTGTGCCTTCCTGTTTGTATTTTTCAACCATAGCCATGGGAATATCCACAAAATCTAGTTCCCCGTTTTCATACATGCTCAGGGCAGTATTGGGGTCCCCTACCTGCAAGATTCTTATCTCGTCGAGCTTTATGGAATCTTTATCCCAATAATTAGGGTTTTTTTCCAATACCATTTCTTGCTCATGCTTCCATTCTTTCAAAATGAACGGACCATTATAAAGCATCTTATCAGCTTCAGTGGCATAAGCACTGCCGTATTTTTCTACGACTTCTTTTTTAACGGGATAGAAGCACATCAGATCTAAATAACTGAGGAAGTATTTTGTAGGAGCATTTAGTTTTATTTCCAGAGTTTTCTCATCAATGGCCTTAACGCCTATTTTACCGGGGTCAGTAATTTGCTTTAAATTGTATTCTTTACCATTTAATATGTTATACCCTGCAAATGCGTAAGCGGAAGCCAAATTCGGGTCTAATAATCTTTTTATTCCATACTCAAAATCCTGAGCTGTTACCGGTGAGCCATCACTCCATTTGGCATCTCTCAAGTGGAATGTATATGTCAGTCCATCTGGTGATATTTCCCAAGACTCAGCCATGCCGGGTTTAATCTTGCCATCATGCACTCTTATCAAACCTTCAAAGATGTGTTTACCCACATCGAAAGACGGCTGAGAGTTTGCCAGCTGCTGGTCAAGACTTGGAACTTCTGCAGTCAGCGAAAAAGTCAACACTTTCTTGTTTTCTGAAGCGTTATTCGCGCCGGAGCTCTGCTGGCCACTAGAACTTTGTTTCTGCCCGCAACCAGCCACAACTGAAACGGTCATGAAGACCACCACAAGCAGTGCAATAAATGAGAATAATTTTCTTTTCATAAAACGCCAGCCCCCTCTTTCAAATTATTATCAATTCTTTTGAGGTCTTTGTAAGGATTTCAGGCCCATTTTCAGTTACAAGTACCGAATCCTCGATCCTAACACCTCCCCATCCTGGTATGTAAATCCCTGGTTCTACCGTAATTACATTGCCAGCTAATATGGTTTTATCACAATTAGACGACATGAAAGGTTGCTCGTGTATTTCAAGGCCTACTCCATGGCCCAAACCATGGCCAAAATTTTCTCCATAACCTGCTTTTTCAATAATACTTCTTGCATTTTTGTCAGGGTCTTTCCCACTGATACCGGGTTTAAGACTTTCAACACCCACATGCTGGGCATTTTTAACAATATTGTAAATTTCTTTTTGCTTTTCATCTAATCTGCCGACACCAAAGGTTCTGGTACAATCTGAACGGTAGCCGTTATACAGTGCGCCGAAATCCACTGTCACAAAATCACCAAATTCAATTTTTTTCTCAGAAGGTATAGCATGGGGCAGAGATCCCCTTGCTCCAGATGCTACAATTATTGGAAAGCCTATGTCCGATGCTCCCTTTTTCTTAATGAGGTATTGCAGTTCCAATTCGATGTCCTTTTCCGTTATCCCAGGTTTAACGGATTTTAGCAGTTCCTCAAATGCCGCATCTGCGATTTGAGCTGCCTTTTTTATGCATTCTATTTCACCAGAGTCTTTTACATACCTTAGGCCTTCTACTAGACCTAGGGTCGGCACAAACTCAATATTGCTAAGGGCTTTTTTAAATTTTTCGTAAAGGTCAATTGTAACCGCATCTTTTTCAAAGCCCAGTCTCTTAATTCCGTATTTTTCACAAACTTCTTTAATCACATCTTGAAGCTCTGGAAACGGTGAGCGCCACCTGACTACTTCAAAATCATGGCATTCCTGTTCCGCCTGTTCGGTGTACCTGGAATCAGTTATAAAAGCCCTGCCCTTTGAAGAAACTACTGTATAAGATTCAGAGCCAGTAAAACCGCTTATATATCGTATATTTGGTTCTTTTATCAACAGCAAACCATCCAGTTTCTCCTTTTCCAAGATATCCAGTAAGCTTTCTATGCGTTTTATCATTTTAACCCTCCATTCCGCCGCTACCGCTGGCGGCACAAATAGTATGGTAATGAAAAAAAATGGTGTGCAGCTTTCACTCTTTTTACTATAAATTACTTTCATGAGAAGATATCTCCTCAGCTACCAACGTAGCAAAGGAGGTCGTGCAATGAAAGTTGTTTTTCCTATCTATTGCGGTGTCTATGTCCTTTAGACTTTTCTCGTTGCCACACTCATTACTTCAGAAGGGATTACCCCCATTACTCTAAAAAGAGATTTTCAACCTTCAACAATTCCATCCTCAAATTTAAACAGTGGCTAATTGATAACAACTGCTATGATATGTGCAGTGAATCCACCGGAAAGTATTGGGTCACAATAAAATTAATATGCCATAAGAAATGCTAGAAAAGCAGAAGGAGAAGGCTATTAAGCAGGCAATAAAACTTCTCGTTTCTAATGGTGTAATAAAAGCTGCTGATATTTCTGTGGCTTAAACTAAATCTTAAATTTTACTTTTTTTTAGGTCTTGAGTAGGTCTTAGTTTAGTACGCCCTGTTTTACTTTCGTTTTGTGTTATTTTTCAAGCTAATAAACCTCTTGCAACATTGTTACTATTTTTCGAATATATGTTTTTTCTTATAATTAAAAAACGGTTTATTTTTGCTTAAAAATTGGCGGACTGCTTACACATAGTACTTTGACCAACTTATTTGTGAAATTAGCCCATTCATGAGGTATCGCAGATGACATATGTATACTATCTCCCGGATTTAATTGATATTCCTCATTTCCAACAAAAACTGTTAAAATGCCTTCCAACACATAGACAAATTCTTCACCTTTATGAGAATACGGTGTTACTGCCTCTCGACTTTGAGTCGGCAAAATGCTTATTAACATCGGCTCCAGAACTTTGCCATTTAGATCGCTTGCTAATCTATGGTAAATTCTTGATTCTTCTACAGAAAAAACTTCTTGTTCATAACTTCTTATAATAAGTGACTCATGTTTTTTTGGTGGAGTGAAAAAATATGATAAATCTACTTCAAAAACTTTCGCAATTTTTTCAAGGGATGTTACAGCTATCGACGCTATTCCTCTTTCTACCTGAGATAAAAAACTGATTGAAAGGTCTGATTTCTCGCTTAATTCTTTTAAAGTTAAACCATGTGAAATGCGTAATTCTTTAATCTTTTGGCCTATATCTTTTTTTATAAGTTTCCCTCCCTTACCAAGTTAGTGTTATGGAACCTTTGAAGACATGCTATACTATTTTCCATTATCTTAAAAATGTACTTTTTAGTCATATTTCATTTTAGTTCTACTAAAATACCATAAATACTTAGTATAGCTGTAAATGTATGATTGATTTTGTTTTTCTAATTTTTACTGTGATTAGTATATTTCGACATAAAAATAATTTTTCCTTCTTTTTTACTATAATTTTTTTATTTTTTTTAGTATATCTAAATTAGATTTTTCTGATACATCCAGAGATGAATGGAATGGGATGAAACCGTAAATGTTGTCCTAATGTGTTAAGCAATAGTGACTAATGTTGAGATAAAAAATACCACCTTTTAACATATTTGTATTATTCAAACGTAAAAGGTGGTAAATATATATTTATGAAGTTTTGAGATCAAAACTACCGTTAATGGAGACTACCGCTAAACGTTTCAGTGCAATAGCCGTGGGTGACCCTCCTCTTTCCGGATTTACTTAATTGATTAAATGTAGAGGGAAGAGGGCCACCTTTTCTTTGAGTAATTTTGCATTCCTTCATCCTAATACCACTCAACCGCAGCTAAATTCATGCCGTGCCGGGACAAATTATTTTCCCATACCCCTTCAACCCGTTTTTAATTCCTTATCTTGCGTCAGAGCAAACCTCTCAATAGATGGAAACTATCAACTACTATGGTCCAAATTAGGTATCGTTGATGCTGTTGAAGTGGTAAACAAGTTGACGAGCAGCAGGACAAGCGTTGTTACCACAATTGCCGGGATAATTCCGCCTCCTAACAATTTATTGAGTGAAGGTACCCCCTCGAATAGTACTGCTACTACCGCTCCTGCAGCAAGACCCGCACGACTTGCAGTTACAGACAAGCCTGACCTGAACTCTTTAGAATTCTTATCCTTATAAAGATAGGCAATAATGAAGTAAGGAATTAATACACCGCCACATATCGCGTATCCAAACATGCCAAGATCAAGAATGGATGGGAAAGTAAGAGCAGCACCTATTGAAAAGAGACCAGCTATTGTAGTTACTATTCTAGAATATTTTACCTGCTTCTTTGTCTCTATTCTACCATAGGGATCAACGATATCGCACATTATATTAGCTCCTCCATTATTGAGGTGTGTATCTGCAGTAGACATACAAGCAGCCATGACACAAACCATTGCTAAAGCCTGCACAAACATCGGTGTATGGTTAAATACAAACCAGAAGGTAGCTTTATCTCCGACTTGGGGATTTACGGCTCGTACATATAATCCCATAAATAACGTGAAGAATACAGCCATAGCGGTTATAACCATAGCGATTTTATATGCTTTTACAGTCTGAATATCCTTGGAAGCAAAAGCTCTATTCCACATGGGAGGATTTGAAAGTCCCCCAAAAAATCCAACTAGAAATCCGGATAAATGAGGTAAAATACCTTCCGGCGTCCACTGCCACAGTTTTGGATCCTGTGCTACAAGTTGCTTACTGATCCATGAAACATTCAGGCCGGTTACCTTCACAATATAAGTGATTATGAAGACAGCAAGTGCAAGTTGCATAATTCCCTGGAAAAAGTCCGTCTGCACAACTGCTTTAAACCCGCCGCTAATAGTATAATAGATAACAACAGCGCCAACTATCACCATAATTATTTTTGGATTAATATCAAACACCACGCTATAGAGGTACGATAATGCCATTATTTGGCCGCCCACCCAGCATACATTTGGCAAAAGAGTGGCAGCCCCTGCTATCCTTCTTACAAATAAGTCCCCGCCGGCAAGGTAGTCTGAAAGATAGTGAGCCATAGTTACATAATTAAATTTAGCAAGATGAGGTGCAAGAAGGAACGCGACCGTGTTATAACCTAATACCACCTCACCAAGATACACCCAATAAGCGGAAATTCCATGCATCGCAGCCCTACCAGCGTAACCGACAAAATTACCAGCACCACTAAAGGAGGCCCAAGTTGTAAAAAACAGGAACCAAAAAGTTACTGTTTTACCTGCTAAGAAATAATCATAAGCATCTTTAATTTCAGTACGAGTTTTATACCCCACCCATATACAGATTCCAAGATAAATTGTAGTCATAATAATTACCAATGTTTGAAGTGATGTCATCTTCTATTTAACCCTCCCTTTTATTAACTTTACCTTTTTCAATTGTTTTTACCTAAAAGAACCAAGAGTATAATTTTCACCTCCCTTATTGGTTTTTCACCCTTTTGCCTTAATGAATACAGATCATTTACCTCCATCCTCACCCCCTTCACCTTATTGGCCATACAATCTATATTACCCTCTTCCCATATGATTCACCAGCAAATAAGGTCTCGAATTAATGTTCCCATTAGCTTGAAATTAGGAATCCCATCTTCAATGGATCGTCAGGGTCAACTACAAACTGGTGGATACCTGTTATATAAGCACTTCCAGTAATTTCCGGTACTACCGCCTTGTAACCAGCTACTTCGCATTCTTCAACAACTTTTGCCCTAAACAGACTCCCTATAATGCTTTCATGTACAAATTCCTGGTTAAGTAAAATCTTTCCCTTCGCATATAGAACAGCAAGTTTTGCAGATGTACCAGTTCCACAAGGTGAACGATCCAAAGCATCATGTGTAATTAATACCGTATTTTTTGCGTGTGCTTCCTTATGAGTAGGAGGTCCAGAAAATTCAACATGTGTTAAACCCTGTATATAAGGCCTTTCTGGATGCTGAATAGTGTACTGACTATTTACTGCGTCCTTAATCAATCTACCCACTCGTATGATCTCCCTTGCATTTTCAGGCGTGATATTTACTTCGATTTTTTCAGCATCTACTATTGCATAAAAATTACCCCCATATGCAATGTCTAAGGTAACATTGCCCAACTCTGGCACTTGAATTTTCACATCTGCCATATACAGGAACGAAGGAATATTCCTAAACGTGACTGACCTCACAATCCCGTTTTCAACAGTTGCTTTTGCCGTAACAAGGCCCGCTGGTGTTTCTAAGGTGATTGTAGTTATAGGTTCTGATGCTGAAATCACTCCCATCTCAATAAGTGCAGTACAACAGCCTATCGTATCATGCCCGCACATTGGTAGATATCCGCCTGTCTCAATATAAATAACACCTACATCCGCATTGGGATCGCTAGGCTCTGTTATAATAGCCCCCGACATAACACTATGACCCCTCGGTTCATACATGAGCATGGTACGCATCCAATCCATATGATCTCGCATGTACACCATCTTCTCGCTAACTGTTTTCCCTGGTATGCGAGGCAAACCGCCTATTATGGTGCGCGTTGGTTCTCCTCCTGTGTGAGTATCCACAGCAGTAATCATTCTTTCAAACCTTAACATCACAAAACCTCCCATATACTTTAAGTTTGGAAGTTATCAGAGAACCCAAAGCTAAGAACAAGCTAAAAGGTTCTTGTTGAGTCCTTGTTGAGATCGCTGCAAAAAGCTACAAGTTCTTCATATCGCTTATATCTATGGCTGATTCCGTTAATCTGGCTATACCATCAAGTATTCGCGTCATTTTTGTAATTCAGGAAGAGCTTAAATCTTTTTAAAAAGTATCCAAGCAACTGTAGACCTTGTGGATAACCAGATAGGTGGGGCTAATAATACTTCTATTGTTTAAGCAAATTTAAGCAAAGAGTATGCCAAAAAAAGAGCATTATTTAGCGCTATTTTTTCTCACGATTTAATAATTTCGAGAATATTTGTCCTATTATCAAGACATCTAGCGATTAAATTAAAGACATTGTCTTTTTATAAATACAAGCTCCATTTAATAAATTAAAAAATCATTATAAATCGTTAATTGTTAAAATTTGTATGTTCATATTTAAATAATCAAAATAATTCCCCTTAACTATAAAAACGGAAGCCTTTATTCTGCTTCCACTACTTTATCTCTTCTCTTTTCTATTAAAACCATAAATAGCCCGGCGAACATAACCAGCACGCCAATTATTGAATTTTTGCTTGGAATTTCACCGAGAATCAGATAGCCAAGTTTATGCCATACTTGCATAATGTTTTTTATACATTAAAAGCACCCAGAAGAGGGCGCTATTACTCTACTCTATTATAAATTTTTTGTTTATGCCGTATTTTCTTATTTTATTGTGCAGCGTCTGTCTCGGCACTTTTAATAACCTGGCAGCCTCGGCATAATTTCCATTTGCTTTGTTTATGGCTTTCTGGATTAAGTTTTTTTCAAAATTGTCAACCGCCTCGTTCAGCGGCGGGAAATTTGAGTTGGCATCAAACTGAAGAGGATTAACCTCTTCTTGAGGCAGAAAATAGTTTATTGTTTTCGGCAAATCTTTTACTTCTATGATGTCGCCTTCTATAAAATTCATAACGCTTTCAATAGTTGATTTTAATTCCCTTACATTCCCGGGCCAGCAGTAGTTCATAAATAAGTTCATCACTTCCGGAGAGACGCCCCTTACATTTTTGTTTAATTGCCTGTTGTAAAGGTTTATAAAATGTTCCGTCAATACGGGTATATCTTCTTTTCTTTCCCTGAGGGGAGGAATTGTCAAAGATATCACGTTTAACCTGTAGTATAAATCTTCTCTCAGAAGTTTTCTTTCGACGGCTTTCAGGGGGTGTTCGTTGGTGGAGGCAATCACTCTCACGTCGACAACAGTCGTCTTTACCCCTCCTATCCTCCTTATGACGCCGTCCTGAAGAACCCTCAGGAGTTTCGCCTGGAGTTCTATATCCATCGAATTTATTTCATCCAGAAAGAGTGTACCTCCGTTTGCCAGTTCGAAAAGGCCCGGCCTGTCTTTAGCCCCGGTAAAGCTTCCGGCGGTAGTCCCGAAAAGAATTCCCTCCAGCAGCGTCTTTGGAAGAGCGGCACAGTTCTGGGCGATAAACGGTTTATCCCTTCTTGAAGTACTCGCGTTGTGGATGGCGTGGACGAACAGTTCCTTGCCGGTTCCCGTCTCCCCGTAAATCAGAACCGGAGATGAACTATCGGCGATCTTTCTTGCCCTGGAAATTAATTCTTTTATGACCGGGCTCTTTCCGATTATGTCATCAAAAGTGTATACGGCTTTATTATCATTATGGGCTTTCTCACAGGATGCCTTTTTATACAATTCTTTCTGCAGCGAAACAATTTTTTCCGACAGTTCTTTCACGGTGGATAAATCCCTGTATAATTCAAAGGCCCCGATTATTTTTCCTCCCTTTATAAGCGGCATGGTAGAAGTTAAAATGGTAACCTGCTCGCCGCGGAAATTTATATAAGTCTGAACGTAATCAACTAAAGGTTTCCCGTGCCGCAGGACGTAATAAAAGGTGCTCGTCTCCGGCGTCAAATCGGGAAATATCTCCAGGATGTTTTTGCCTATGGCTTCTTCGGGGTTTATTCCCGCAATTTGAGTTACGGGTTCATTGAAAAATATAACATTTGCTTTTGTATCCACAACCAAAATGCCCTGCTTTAAATGTGTTAGCATTGATTCAAAAAGGAATTTGTAATCCATTTTGATAAATTTCCTCCCTGTGCCGGTTTTTGAGGCGCAACGGTAAGGCCTGTGTTCTTACACCTTTCATGAGTCAAATACAAACTCCTCTACCAGTTTTATATTTCTCGGGAAATTCATTGGAGACGGTCAAAGTGCAGGTCTATGATATAACCTTCAGTTATTTTTATCTTTTTTTATAATTTCATTAATTAAATTCTATATTTTTATTATCTTTCCTTCTCATTGTAAGCAATAACGCGAGCGCAATTTGGTTCTTAATTTTTTTAAAAAATTCATAATTTAACCGATGCTAAAACAATCTTTAATCAGCCGCGATAATTTACTATAATTAAAATTAAGTGGAGCTGTGAAATTTTATACGGGAGGAGAACCATGTTTTTCATAGGCATTTTCGGGGTACAGGATAAAGACAAATTAATCAGGGAATACGAAAGCATCATATGTCCAGGATGCGGCAGGCTGTCCAGGGCGGAGCTTGTGGAGTTGTACACTTATTTTCATTTCTTTTTCATCCCGCTTTTTAAGTGGAACAGGAGGTATTTCATACGTTTCAGGTGCTGCGGCAGTGTCTATGCCGTTGAAGGTAATTATGTGGAAGAACTTAAAAAGGGAGCTACTCTGGATACCAGCAGATTAGAAAAAATAGGCGCATCCGGCAATACCTGTCCAGGGTGCGGCAATTACGTAAATCCCGGGTTTAATTATTGTCCATATTGCGGAGCAAAATTATCCTAGATGATTTTCACCCTCCTTTCTTCACCGCCATTGGAAAGATGGCGTTTTTTTATTCTTATAGCATAAAAAGTTCTTCAAGACACAAAATATCTTTACAGAGTTCTTTACAGGAGATGATTTAATGCACCAGGCCCTTAGCACTAAGAACTTGGTCATCAATCCAGCGTTTGAAGAAATTCCCCAAATAGCCGCAGAAATGAAAAGTGTAGAATATGAGCTAATTCGCATCATTGGGGAAAGCGAGGATCTCATACGCCAGCTGCTGACGGATTTATTTTGTTCCGGCAAAAGACTGCGTCCGAAACTGGTGCTCCTTTCAGGTCTGTGTTTTTCTCACGCAAATGAAAATATGTTATACTCCGCGGTTGCAGCGGAATTAATCCACACCGCTTCTCTTATCCACGATGACATAATCGACAGGGCCCACTACCGGAGAAACAAGTACACAATTAATTTCATATGCGGGAATCATACCGCAGTCCTGGCCGGGGATTTTTTATTCGCCAGGGCTTTTGAAATACTCTCCAAAAAAAATCTTATCAAAAGCATGGAGTACCTGGTTAAGGCCATTCAGGATATGTGCACGGGAGAAATAATCCAGGCCAATGACCTTTTTAATACAAATGTCTCGGAAAAGGAATATTTTGACAAAATTAACAGAAAAACCGCTTCCTTGATATCCGCCTGCTGCAAGGCCGGCGCGGAAAGCGGCGGAGCGCCGGAAACGGACGTAGAGCTGTTGGGCTTATTCGGCAGGTATGTGGGCTATGCTTTTCAGATAATGGACGACATACTGGATGTTACGGGCGACAAAAAAGAAATGGGCAAGCCGGTGGCTCACGACATTGAAGAAGGCAACATTACCCTTCCTTTCATCTACCTTTTGCAAGAAGAACGATACAGCATAAAATACCTTGACGTTCTGTGCGACAAAAATTTAATCGCCGGCGCAAAAGATGAAATAATCCAAGAGCTGCATAAATCGGGCTCTTTGACAAAGGCCTATAATATGGCCGTATTTTTTGTCAATAAAGCAAAAGAAGTTATAGAGCCAATACCCGATTCGGTATATAAGGATATCCTGCTGGCCCTTTCGGATGAGGTTATAAAAAGAACACATTAATTATTTACAGTCGCGCTTTTTTTCTCAGCCCCCGGCAGATCATGTGCAATAACCTCGTAAAAGACCCGGATTTATCTAAAAGCCGTGCTGTAATTTCTTTGTGCTCATAGAGCCCTGCTTTCTGGTCGGAAAGGTACAGAGCCATGAGTCCCTCCACGACGGTGCGGTGAAAGAGAGGATATTTCAGCGCCCGCGAACTTTCCAGTGCCTTTTCCAAAAAAAATCGCAGCCTTTCTTCGCATTCACCGGAGTCTTTATAGTAGTTCACGAAATTTAAGTCCCCTTCCCTGTTATCCTCATATAAATCGATGTAATAATCCAGGAGGATATGAAGGCCGCACACCCACGGAAAGTATGAACTGAAAATCCGTTCCACTTCTTTATCACTCAGATATTCACTCCCGGCCGCCGCCACAAGCAAAAAAATTCCCAGCGTGGAGCCTGCGGCTGCGGAAAACTCCCACCCGCTTATCCCGGGGAAATGCTTCAGATAACTGTTAAACCACCGCTGCATTTTACTTTCTCTGATGTCAGGAGAAAGATGCTTGTAGACCTGCAAATCGGAGTAGAGTCCTGCAAGAAACAATACCTTTTCTCTTACCGCTTCATACGAAGGCAGTTTGGCTGTATATTTTTTGCATTCCGTTACAAGGAAATTTAAGTATCCGCCGTCATCTTTGTAGGGATAATACCGGTAATAGTTATTAAAAATGTCGTTGGGCACCAACGCATCGGTCATAGCCGTGTGAAGCTGCCTGAATGCTCTTTCATCCACAACTTCCGCCCTGTCGCACAGATTATCAAGATAATCGCTGATGGTCTGATATGATGCTATAAAGTGAACCATTTCCTTCACACTAACACCGGGATATAGCGCATAAATACCGCCGCCCTGGCAGTGAAACTTCTTTGTCTTTATGCTGGCCTCGGCCTGCCGGGCCAGCATGTCGTCGGGTATCTTCTTCGCCATTTCGAGATAAATTTTGAGTTCCACGTCTACCAGCGGGAATACGTTCTTCAAGAAATTTTTAATAAGTTTTAACCCGTATACAACAAGCTTAATATTCATACTGCCTCCGGGTGTTTTTTATCATAATTTAGTGATATTCCCTTCCGTCTGGCGCATTGAAAATAAAATTAAAGCCTTCCTTAATTTCTATTATTTTAAGGAAAGCTTTTTTATAAGGAAAACTTTTAAAAATTTCCCCGTCATTTTATAATGTAGTAGCACGCCTCCAATTCGTCATTGTCGGCTCTCGGTAGCCTCGACCTCAATTCATCCAGGGCTTCATCATCTATTCCCATGAACTTGTCACCTAAAATTCGGGCGCAAACCACGCGGCTTGCGTGGGAATTCTTGTGGCGGCTCACAAAGTCAATTATCTCTTCAATCCGCTTTTCCCTTTCTTCCAAAACAACCACCTCCTGCTTTATTTTTGACCGACAGGAGGTCTTTTATTCACCGGAGCGACACGTCGCCGCTTAAAACCCTTACAATTTCACCATCGTTTCTTTTAACCATCAAAGCCCCTTCATCGTCTATATCCAGGGCTATGCCGTCAAAACTATCGTTTTTCCGTATTATTTTTACAGGCCTCGCCAGATTGCAGCACAGGCTCCTCCACTTCTCAAAAATATTTTTAAAACCCTGGTTCATGGCTGTAAAGTAGTAATTTTCAAAGCTTTCGAGAAAACCGGTCAACACCTCTATGCGACTGGCTGCTTCTTTCTTTTCCAGCTTCAGAGAAGTGGCCCTGTCTTTAAGCTCCCCGGGGAAATCGTCGTTATTCACATTTATGCCTATCCCTATGACCACATAATTTACTGCATCCATTTCTGCGCTAATTTCCGTGAGAATTCCGCATACCTTTTTACCGTTTATCATGACATCGTTGGGCCACTTTATGGCCGCATCAAGGCCGGTCCCGCCTTTTATGGTTTCCGCCACAGCCACCGCCGTCAGCATCGTGAGTTTTGGAGCTTCATAGGGCACGAGATCAGGTCTCAATATCATCGAAAGCCATATGCCGGCACCTCTGGGGGAAACCCACGCCCTGCCCATGCGCCCCTTCCCGCCCACCTGTTCCTCGGCAAGCAACAGAGTCCCGTGAACGGCGCCCTCCAGGGCCAGTTTCCTGGCTTCATCATTGGTGGAGCCGACAGTTGTAAAATAATAAATCCTCCTGCCCAAAAAAGAAAGCTTCACTCTGGCCCACACTTCTTCCGGCAGGAGCAGGTCTGGGGACCGAACCAGCCGGTAACCGAGGCGGGTAGATGACTCAATTTTATACCCCATTTGCCTCAAGAGGTTAATGTGCTTCCAGATGGCCGTACGCGTGACGCCGAATCTTTCGCTTATTTCCTCTCCCGATATATACTCTCCCTTTTTTGAGAGGAGCAGCATGAGAAGCTTATCGGGATTTGACATATCCGCAACCAGTGAAAGTTTTTCCCTGTTACCCATAATTTCCTCACTTCTAAACATTTTGCTACAACAATTATATAACCCCCAAGGCTATAGTTCAATATTATTAATTCCCGGCCACACGCCGGAATCAGCCTATGTCTGGTTATTTTTATCTGCAAAGAATATGATTTCAACTTAAGATCCATTACATCATGGCGGGCCCCGAAGCAAAATAGCGAAGAAAGCCGTCCTCCAGGACGGCTTCTTTTTGTTCAATTTGCAATTTTATTTTTCGATCACATACGTGCCCAAAACCGGCACCCCTTGCAAAGTGTCCCTGACGGGGCAGCGATTTTCTATGATCTCATACAGTTTTTTAATTTTATCTTCGGGCGAGTCGGAAACGATGTGCATCTTATACCTGATGTCCGAAAAACCCTTCCGGACATTGGGGTTCTTGCCCATGAAACCGTCGGGGTCAAGGTCTCCCTCCAGTTCCACCGAAAAACCTTTTAACTCTACGCCGCACATGGGAGCAAAAGAGCTGGCCACTATGCTCATGCAGCCGCCCAGCGAACACAAAAGCATTTCCACCGGATTCATAGCCGTATCGGTACCACCCAGGCTTTTGGGTTCGTCTACTCTGACCCTGAATCCTCTGGCATCGCCCTCCGCCACAAGACCGCCTTTCCAGTCTACTCTGGCGCTGAAAGTTACTTTAGCCATTGAACTTCCCCCTTTTTAAAACCTCTTCTTGATTTTTATTTGTTTGCCTAAATAAATATTGCAATTCTTGTGCCAATCTTCACTTTTGAAAATGGCTTTAAAAAGCGGGACTGGGGTGCCGGTATCTCCAAAGGAATGTATAAATTTTTAAACACTGACCGTTATTATATACATCTTAACCACCGTCGATGACATCGTCGGCATAATATCTGGGCCGGGTTTTGTCGTTGCCGAGATAGTGCAAATTTGCGTATATGTTTACGGTATGGGCATTGCTGTTGTGCCGTATTTTTACGTCTTTGGGCACCGCGTCATCCTGGTGGTAATTGAGATACTGCTTCAATATATCGAGGGCATTGGCTTCGCTGATATTGTCATAAAACGTCTTATATATCTCTTCGGGTATCTCCAGCATGATATTGTGCAAACCGTCTCTGACGGCCCTGGTCTCACGGATAGAATCAAGCATAATATACCTCCGCCAATTAGTCTTTCTCCCGGGTCTCTTTATTCTTTGCGGTTAAATTATTGGGAGGGGTCTTTAAAGGGTTTTTTCTGGTAAATTCTCCGGACAATTCATAGTTTTCGGGTCTTTCGTCGTCCACCAGGTCGCCTTTAAACCTCATTTTTTGCATCTGAGGTATCAGTTCGTTTATATCGACTTTTTTCTTCGGCAGCCTTTTTTTGCCCATTAAAATTCCTCCCGAAAGCTCATTTATTTAAGTTTATTATTTCCTTTTAGTTAAAAATAACTCGCTTTCGGTTCTGTATTTACGGATTGTGATCTTTAAAAATCTAAACCGGCTTTCTTAAAAAAAATCTAATACACGGGTCTAAAAAAGGGCCCTCACTTAAGTGAAGGCCTGCCTGAAAACCATTCTTTTATGAATCCACCGATTTTTTAATTTATCAAAAATTGGGGCACCACTGCGTAAATGCATTAAACGTTAGCCTCTGGCCCTCGCCTTCTGCCTCTCCTGGCGGGAAAGCATGGCTTTGCGCATGCGTATGCTCTTTGGAGTCACCTCTACCAGTTCGTCTTCTTCGATAAATTCCAGGCATTTTTCCAGTGTCATTTCTTTAGGCGGAGTAAGCCTTAGGGCTTCTTCAGCGGTTGAAGAACGCATGTTGGTAACATGCTTTTTTTTGCAAACATTGATATCCAGGTCGCCGGACCGAGAATTTTCGCCCACTATCATGCCCTCATATACCCTGACGCCCGGTCCTATAAATATCGTGCCCCTTTCCTGGGCATTATATAAACCATAAGTCGTGGCTTCACCGCTCTCGAAGGCCACCAGGGCTCCCCGGCTGCGGGCGGGGATTTCACCTTTATAGGGTGTATAACCTGCAAAAACAGAATAAATAATACCTTCTCCTTTAGTATCTGTCATGAATTCCGAGCGATAACCAAGAAGCCCCCTGGTGGGGATTTGAAACTCTAATCTCATAGACCCGTTTCCCAGATTCTCCATATTTATTAACTGTCCTCTGCGAACTCCCACTTTCTCCATAACTACGCCCAGATACTCCTCGGGGATATCTATCACCACCGACTCCACGGGTTCCATTTTCCTGCCGTCTATCTCTTTTATTATGACCATGGGTTTTGATACCTGAAATTCATACCCTTCCCGCCGCATGGTCTCGATCAGCACAGAAAGGTGCAACTCACCCCGGCCGGAAACCTTGAAGCTATCCGGGCTGTCTGTCTCCTCTACCCGCAGGCTTATATTGGTCTTCGCCTCTTTAAAAAGCCTCTCTCTTAAATGCCTTGAAGTTACATATTCCCCTTCCTGCCCCGCAAAGGGGCTGTTGTTTACGCTGAAAATCATGGAAAGGGTGGGCTCGTCTATATCCACATATGGCACGGGCTCGGGGCTATCCGGGTCCACTATGGTTTCCCCTATCTCTATGTCGTCGATGCCCGTCACCGCCACAATATCTCCTACCGTAGCCGCCTGCACACTCTCTCTTTTCAGACCCAAAAACTGAAAAAGATTGCTGATTTTCGTCCTGCTGATGCCACCGTCTTTCCTGCATATGGCGTACTCCCTGCCCGCCACAATGGTTCCCCTGAACACCCGGCCTATGGCGATCCTCCCTACATAATCGTCGTAATCCAGGGTGGTGACAAGCACCTGCACCGGGGCCTCCCGATCCCCTGCAGGCGCCGGAATATGGTTCACAATGGTGTCAAATAACGGTTTCAAATTTTCTCCGGCCTCTTCCATTGACAGCTTTGCAATACCCTCTTTAGCCGAGGCGTAAACCACAGGAAAATCTATCTGGGAATCGTCGGCTCCGAGTTCGATAAACAGTTCCAGTACCTCGTCCAGCACCTGATTTACGCGGGCGTCAGGCCGGTCTATCTTGTTTATAACGACTATGGCCGGCAGCCCCAGGGCCAGGGCCTTTTTAAGGACAAAACGGGTCTGGGGCATGGGGCCTTCAAAGGCGTCCACAAGCAAAAGCACCCCATCCACCATTTTCAACACGCGCTCCACTTCGCCGCCGAAATCCGCGTGTCCCGGGGTATCCACGATGTTTATTTTAATGCCGTTGTAGGTCACAGCGGTATTTTTGGCGAGAATGGTGATTCCCCGTTCCCTTTCCAGGTCGTTAAAGTCCAGTATTCGTTCTTCCACCCTTTGATTTTGCCGGAAAATGCCGCTTTGTTTCAGCATTCCGTCCACCAGCGTGGTCTTGCCGTGATCCACGTGGGCTATAATCGCAATGTTTCTTATGTCTTCTCTTTTTGTGATCATGTTCTATCTCTCCCAAAAACTCAAACGTAAAAGTACATTTTCCCGTCTATGATATCCATGGTTATGGAGTTTTTCTCCAAAAGATAGGTCAAAAAAGCGCTGACCGAGGTCAGAGTTATAAAATACTGGGGCACATTCATGGGTATCATGTATTTTTTAATTATAAGTTCGGCCAGATCCTCCCGGGTCAGCGGCTGGGATAAATACTCCAGCATCAAATTTATGTTGTCCTGGATGTTATCGATGTTTTTCCGGATGAGTGCCGCCGGGTCTTGCAACGGCTTTTCGCTGTGAGATATAACGTAATAATCGTAATCCGTCGTGAGCAGGTATTCCAGGGTTTTGAGGTGTTCGCTTACATCGAATATAAAAGGCAGGGGATATTTTGCCATCTTTTCTTCGCTGAAAAAAGCGTCTCCGCAAAAGAGCACATTGTCTTCGGTAGCAACCCCTATCTGGTCGAGGGTATGCCCTTTCAAAGGCACTATTTCAAACTTTTTATCTCCCAGTTCCACAGGGCCCTCTGCAAGCTCTATGTCCACGAAGGTCTCCCGGGCTTTTACGAATTTGGCCGAGAGACCGGGGATAGGGCTTGCCCCATAAAAAACCATTCCCTCAAAGGAATTGTTTTCCATAAAAAGTTTTTCTCTCTTCGATGCGGCTATGCGGGTACCGGTATGGTTTTGTCTTATATAATCATCCGCCCCGAAATGGTCCGGGTGCGCGTGGGTGTTTACGATGTATTTCACCTTTAACTTCTCAGCTTCCAGCACTTCCAGGAGATGCTTTCCGGCCGTGTTGTCGATACCGCTGTCTATAAGTGTGCAAAAACCGTTCCTGTATCTGTACACGCCTACATTGGTGGCACTGTGTATATAGTAAGTATGACCTCTCAATTTAATAAGTTCCACTGTAAAGTCCTCCGATATTTCTGGTATCAAATTTCACCACTATATTATAAATAAATTGGCCTCCCAAAATCAAGTAAACTATTTTTCAGGAAACGCACGGACAAAAATACGGCCACCCGACGGTGGCCTCATGGTTTTGGGCTTATTAAAACACCTGTTTTTTTATGATTTCTACCCTTTGCACAATTCAATGAAATCCTCGTTAATATCCATGACGGTAATGTCGATATCCTTAACTTCCCCCATGATCTCCTTAAATGCCGCGGCCACATCCTTTTTGGGGACCCCGCCCACTCCTGTCGCCAGCGCCGGAATGACCATGGATTTGACGCTCATCTGCCGGGCTTTATTCAGCAGGGATACGAGGCATTTCTTCACTACTTCTACGCTGGAGGGCTCCGCCGGGTATTTCATGGTGACGGCATGAAATACATACTTTGCTTTGAGCTTGCCCGCCGTCGTGACATATACGTCCCCCGGTTGTGGGTCCGTCTCCCTGCACACTTTAATTGCCTCATCTTCTATGATTTTCCCGCCTGCTTTTTTTATGGCGTACGCCACCCCGTCGCCCATGGGTCCAATGCCGTTGGCCGCATTTACTATCACGTCGGCCTCGGCTTTGGTTATGTCTCCAACCACCGCTTTCATATTAACACACCCCACTCCAAGCGCGAATTTAATGTCCGCAGCAGCAATCAGCTTTATCGCCCGACACTTCTTTAAATTTGTTTTTCCAGTACTCGCATTTTGCCCGCATTTCATTTACGAGCCGCAAATCCTGTTCGGTATGAAAGCCTTCTTCAACCCGGGTTTCCGCAGATTTAACACCTTCTTCAAAGATATCCAGAGCTTTTTTAAACAGTTCCTCGGCGAAGGCCGCCCTTTCCCTTTCGTGGGGCCACTGGGCTTGCCTTGAGTCCCTGATAAAGGCTTTGAGCATGTCAAAAAACTTTTCCCCATCGGTATAAAGGTTGATGCCAAATTCCAGATTTTTAATCATTTATAAACGCCCCTCCCCGGCCCGTTATGTAATTTATTAATTCCACAAACTATTGAAAATTCCTTCCGGGAAAGTTATACAAAAGATAAAAATGCTTTTTTAAATTAAATGACCGCGCTCAGACCCGCCAGCGCCAGCACCATCATCCACATATTCCTGTCAAGAGGGGTGGTCTGAAATACGGGCTGAAAAAAAGGCACATGCACCACCATGACGAGAAGACCCGTCGAGCATAAAACGGCCAGGGTAAGGTATATGTTGGAAAAGGGATTCTGTTCCCACGCGCCTTTTCTTTCGGTGCGGCACTCGAATACAAAAATGAGCTGCGCCAGGACCAGTGTGCAGAAAGCCGCCGTCCTTGATACCATGAGGTTGCCCTTACTGTACATGTTTGCCAGTATGAAGGCCGCCACGGTGGCTATGCTTATGAAAAACCCCCTGGAAATTATCTTTCCGCCAAGGCCACCGGAAAACACATTTTCACTTTTACCGCGCGGCTTCCGGTTCATCACGTCCTTTTCCGGAGGGTCTACCCCCAGGGCCATGGCCGGAAGACCGTCGGTCACCAGGTTCATCCACAATATCTGGATGGGGAGCAGAGGAAGCGGCAATCCGAGGGCACAGGTCCATATCATGGTGAGCACCTCCCCCACGTTGCAGGACAGCAGGTAACGAATAAATTTGCGTATGTTGTCGTAAATAATTCTTCCTTCTTCCACCGCCGCCACAATGCTGGCAAAATTATCGTCCATCAGGATCATGGCCGAGGCTTCCTTGGTTACGTCCGTGCCGCTTATGCCCATGGATACGCCTATATCGGCCTCTTTTACGGCGGGCGCGTCATTTACTCCGTCTCCCGTCATGGCCACCACATGTCCTTTCTTTTTCAGGGCTCTTACGATTTTTAGCTTATGCCTGGGCGTAACCCTGGCATACACGGCCACATCTTCCACGCATTTTAAAAATTCCGTTTCGCTCATATTGTCCAGTTCCCGGCCCGTGAGGATTTTGCTGTTCCGGCTGATCATCTTTAATTCCCTGGCGACGGCCCAGGCCGTAGCCCTGTGGTCGCCGGTAATCATTACCGGTTTTATGCCGGAAGAAAAACATTTCTGGATGGCTTCTTTAGCCTCGGGCCTGGGTGGGTCGATCATCCCCATCATCCCAAGGAAAATCAGGTCTTTCTCAGGGTCTTTTTCCTCCATTTCGGATACGGAAATTTTCCTGTAAGCAAAAGCCAGCACCCGGAGAGCTTCGCGGCCCATCTCCTCATTTACGGCCAGAATTCTGGCTTGATCTTTTTTTGTGAGCTCCCGTATCTGCCCTGACTCCTCTATGCGGGTGCAAAGGGAAAGAATTATGTCGGGGGCGCCCTTGGTAAAAAGCAGCAGTTCACCCTTCCCTGATTTTACCACGACCGACATTCGCTTCCGGTCGGAGTCGAATGGCAATTCCTTTATTCTCTGGAAATTTCTGTCTACAATTTCTTTTTCCACACCGCCCTTCAAGCCCGCAATTAAAATTGCCAGTTCGGTTGGATCTCCCTGAGGTATGATTTCTTTCTGGCCTGTGAACGCTCCAAACAGCCCCCCTTTTTCCCTGCTCACCCGCGCATTATTGCAGGAAACTCCTATTTCCATCAGCCGCCTTACCGCCGGCGGAGGGGTTTTAAAAAGCCTGCCGTCGGCTGTAATAAAATCGCCGTCGGGCCTGTAACCTGTGCCGGTCACCATCAAAGTTTCGCCGCCGACGTATATTTTTCTTACACTCATTTTGTTTTCCGTAAGGGTGCCGGTCTTGTCACTGCAAATAACGGTGGCGCAGCCGAGGGTCTCCACGGCGGGCAATTTCCTTACAATCACATTTTTCCTCACCATCCGCTGTACTCCCAGGGTAAGGACCACCGTAACTATTGCCGGTAAACCCTCGGGTATTGCCGCCACCGCCAGACTTACTCCAAATAAAAACATGTCGTAGATTTTTTCCCCCCGCAGCACCCCCAGCAAGGCCACCATGACGCAGATTGCAATGCATACCAGTACCAGCTGCTTACCCAGAATGTCCAGACGTCTTTGCAGCGGCGTCTGTTCTTCTTCTATCTTTCCCATCATACCCGCTATCCTGCCCATTTCGGTATCCATCCCGATACCCGTGACCAGCATCTTGCCCCGCCCCGAAACCACCAGGGTGCCCATAAATGCCAGATTCCTCCGGTGAATCTTCATGTCCCCGCCGTCGCCGGGTTGGGTGGATTTTTCCACGGGTAGCGATTCCCCCGTGAGAATCGATTCATCTATAGTCAATCCTTCCGCCTCCACCAGCTCTCCGTCGGCAGGCACCCGGTCTCCGCCTTCGAAAATGACTATGTCGCCGGGGACCACATCCCTGGCGGGGATCACCTTAATATCACCGTCCCGCAGGACCTTTGCGGTGGGTGCCGCCAGTTCTTTCAACGCCTCCAGGGACTTTTCGGTCCTGTATTCCTGGAAAAATCCCAATATGCCGTTGATTATCACTATGGCGGTAATGGCAACGGCGTCCGCCACCTCGCCGAGATATGCGGAAATCAGAGTGGCGCTTAGAAGTACAAGGGTGATAAAATCATTGAACTGGCCTATGAATATTTTGAGCGGCGAAATTCTCCTGACATCCTGTACCTGGTTGTCTCCAAACAGCCTTTTCTTAAGCGGTATTTCCCGGCTGGATAAGCCCCTTCCGGGATCGGTGCCGTAGTGCTCCATATCTTTTCCCCTCCACCCAGGTGATTTACATTTAAAAACTTATTCCCGAGCTTTGGGGATTATGTCTAATTCTTAAAACCGGTGTTAGCCTTTTCTAATATTTAATATTTAAATATATTTTGATATGTAATATAATAGCTCTATATGACAGCTGCTCTATACATTCTCGACTTTGCCTGTGACAGTCGAACGGCGGTTTCGAGTAACCCCTTCCATTGAGGGGTAAGGAGAACAATAAAAAATATTTATTCCATCGGGGGGTTGTTCATGAACATTTACGCAATTTTTTTAACGGCCTTCCTAGTGGGCCTTTCGGGTGCAATGATGCCCGGGCCTCTTGTTACGGTAGCGATAAACGAGTCCTTAAAAAAAGGCCTTTCCGCCAATCTGTTTGTTTCTTCGGGGCATGCTTTTATGGAAGCGCTGGTGGTTCTGGCGCTCATCGCGGGACTGGGGGATACGCTTGATACCCCCTCCGTGGCGGGAATTACAGCAGTGGTAGGATCGATTATCTTATTTAAAATGGCGCACGATATGATAAAAGAGGCATGGCTGAAAAAGATAAGCCTTGACATGGCTGGCGCTCCGGACAAGTCAAAAAGTTTAGGCCCCGGTTTCGCGGGCATTTTTGCCACGGTCTCAAATCCTTACTGGCTTCTGTGGTGGGCCACAATCGGGTCAAACTATACCGCTCTTTCTTTAAAAAAGGGGGTTCCCGGCGTTTTATCTTTTTACATCGGCCATGTCCTTTCAGATTTTACCTGGCTCTTGCTGGTGGGATTGATGATGGTCACGGGAAAAAAATTTATAAATGATACCGTATACAGGGGATTAATCCTCGTAATGGGAGTATTCCTGGGAATCATGTCGATTTACTTTTTTTGCTCTGGAATAAGGTTTCTAAAATAGCCAAACGCAAATTTTTTACAGCCGTATGAAGAACGGCAATCGTATAAAGCTCCTATATTTATCATCATTCACCTGCTGGGCTCTGAAACAACTTCAAAATGGCCTCCTGTAAAAGCCGTAAAGCATCACCGGCACAACGCCGGTATAAAGGATTGAAAGACGGAAACTCTCCATAGAGTTACGCAAAGCAGGATAATTGGCCCCTATATAATTCAGGAGGATTTCCTGGACGATGTTTGGAGCCTGAAAAGCGTTTTTTGCCCAAAACACAAAAAGTGACATAAAAAATCAATTTTTTACCGCCATGACTGTTTCCTTTAATTTTTTTACGGCACCGGTGTATATCATATTTCCAACGATGATGGTGTCGGCCACCCGGCCCATTTCCGCTGCTTTTTGGGCGTCATCTATTCCGCCGCCGTAAAAAAGGCGGGATTTTTTTAAGCCCTCTTTTACAAAAGCCACTAATTCCGGGTCCCCATAACATCCGCTGTATTCGAGATAAATCACCGGCAGTGAAAACAGGTTTTCGCCGCACCGGGCATAAGCCAGGGCATCCTGTTTTGTAAGAGGATTTACGGCGCCGGTTAGTTTGGCCGCGGCACAGGATGGATTTAAAATAATGTATCCCTCCGGTAAAAGTTCGCCCCACTCAATAAATTCCCCCGCCGTCCTCACCGCCCTTTGATGGGCCCCGACAATCCACCGGACATCGCCGGCATTCAGTACGACGGGAATCAAATAGCCGTCAAAACCCAAAGTAATTGAATCCAGACTGGATACTTCCAGAATCCTGGGAATAGGATAGGGCCTGAGGAGGCGACACAACTTTGAGACTTTTTCCCGGGTAATATTCTGTGTTCCGCCGATTATCACCGCGTCGGTGCCGCTCTTTACCACCTCCTCCACAAGCTTCTCGTCGGCCGTTTTATCGGGGTCCATCTTTACCATGTGGCGCCATTTTTTCCACCCTTCGGGAAACATATGACCATTCCTTTCACACAAAGTCTTTCAAAAAAGTGGGCTTGACTTGCAGCCAGGCCCACTCATTTTATACCCTTTATAATTTTTGCTATTCTTCGGGATAAATTTTTTCACCCTCGGTTTTTATAAGCTCTTTAAAGGCTTCCATAAGTTTTCTGGTAATGGGTCCCGGCTTGCCGCCGCCAATAATCCTTCCGTCCACCTTCACTACGGGGATGGCTTCGGCCGCGGTCCCCGAGAGGAAGCATTCGTCGGCGGTGAAGACCTCGTAACGGGTAAACACCTTTTCTTCAACTTTAATTCCCATCTTTTCGGCCAGTTCCATGATGGTGTTCCGGGTAACTCCAACGAGAATTCCGGCATAGGGCGGAGGAGTAATCAATACACCATTTTTTACAATGAAAATGTTGTCTCCTGTGCATTCGGCCACGTAGTCTTCGGTATTCAGAATCATGGCCTCCGGAACGCCCGCAAGGTTTGCCTCTATTTTGGCCATGATGTTGTTAAGGTAGTTAAGGGACTTCATCTGCGGGTTGACGCCTTCGGCCGGATTTCTCCTGGTCGCCGCCGTGATTATTTCAAGACCTTCTTCGTACATTTTGTCGGGGTACAGCACAATTTTGTCGGCAATGCAAATGACTGTGGGTTTTCCGCATTTTTTGGGATCAAGACCCAGGTCGCCCTCTCCGCGTGATACCACAAGCCTTATGTAGGCGTCTCTCAGCCGGTTTTTCCTCAATGTCTCTAGAACCACTTCTGTCATTTCCTGTTTTGTAAGGGGAATGTCCAGCATGATGGCCCTGGCGCCGTTGTAAAGCCTGTCGATGTGCTCTTTCAGCCTGAACACCCGGCCGTTGTACGCCCTTATTCCTTCGAAGACGCCGTCACCGTATAAAAATCCGTGGTCAAACACCGAAATTTTTGCCTCTTCCTTCGGCAAGTACTGACCGTTTACATAAACCAGAATGCTCATTTGAAAGACCTCCCTATATAATTTATAAATTTCGAATTTTCTTTTAGACAAGGATTAATCGAATATTCATGTCACCATCACGGCTTGCGCTTGCAGGAAGACAGAAGTTGTTATCTTTTACGATAATATTTCCCGGCCGCCGTGTCAATATATCAATCTATGCCCAGCATCTCGCTGATGGGTTTGCCGGCGGGAACCATCGGCATGACCTTTTCATTGGGGTCGATTTTAACGTCAATGACAGCCGGGACGCCGGATTCGATAGCAAGGTTTATGGTTTCGGAAACCCGCTCCTTTTCGGTAACCCTGAAGCCTTTTGCACCGCAGGCTTCAGCCAGTTTTACATAATCCGGCCCTTCGCCCAGATCCACCTGTGAAAATCTGCCGTCATAAAACAGTTCCTGCCACTGGCGAACCATTCCAAGACTTCTGTTGTTGAAAATTACAGTTATCACCGGTATGCGGTATTTAACAGCCGTGATGAGTTCATGGCAGTTCATCTCGAAACTGCCGTCACCCGCTATGTTAAACACCAATTTATCCGGCCTGCCCAATTTGGCACCTATGGCGGCGGGAAGGCCGAATCCCATGGTGCCGAGTCCGCCGGATGAAATAAAACTCCTGGGCTCTTTGAATTTATAATACTGAGCAGCCCACATCTGGTGCTGCCCCACCTCGGTGGCTATTATTGCGTCGCCGCGGGTCTGGCGGTAGATTTCTTCAATTACGTACTGGGGCTTTAATCCTTCCCGGCAGTATTTTAACGGGTAGGTTTTTTTCCAATTATTTACCACTTCTTTCCACTGATCCCGCTTTTTGTGAGAAACCAGCGGTATAAGTTCGGATAAAACCAGCCTTACATCTCCGATTATGGCTATGTCTGCCCTTACGTTTTTCCCCAGTTCGGCGGGATCTATGTCAATATGGATGATTTTTGCTCCAGGAGCAAAGTGCTCCGCATTGCCGGTGACCCGGTCATCAAAGCGGGCCCCGACTGCAATGAGCAAATCGCATTCAGTCACAGCCAGATTCGCACAAGCGGTGCCGTGCATGCCCAGCATCCCCATGCAAAGGGGGTGTTCTGACGGGAATCCGGTTATTCCCATTAAAGTTGTGGTTACAGGAATATCCGTTTTTTCGGCAAACCGGAGCAACTCAGGGCTTGCACCGGAACTTATTACACCGCCACCAGCATATAAAACCGGTCTTTCAGCCCTGTCGATTAACCCGGCAGCTTTTTCCAACTTTTGTCTCAAGCCTTTCATAAAATCCTGCCTGGAAGCATACGAACTTATAAATCCGTTTAAATCTCTGTTTATGGTTTCCTCGCTTACTTCCCCGGCCATTATATCTTTGGGCAAATCCACCAGTACCGGCCCGGGTCTGCCGGTAGTGGCGATGTAAAAGGCCTCTTTTACTTTTTTTACAATATCTCTTTTATCCCGGATGATAAAACTGTGTTTTGTTATGGGCAGGGTGATGCCCGTGATATCAACCTCCTGAAACGAATCCTTTCCAAGAAGCCCCAGGGGCACCTGCCCTGTGAAAAACACCATGGGGACTGAATCCATGTAGGCGTTGGCAATACCGGTAACAAGATTGGTGGCTCCGGGCCCCGACGTGCTTAAGGCAACACCCACCCTGCCCGTAGCCCTGGCATAGCCGTCGGCGGCATGGGCCGCCCCCTGCTCGTGGACGGTCCTGATATGTTTTATTTTTTTTCTTTTATACAGGGCGTCGTAGATTGGAAGACTGGACCCACCCGGAAAACCGAATATGGTATCCACCCCTATTTCTTCCAGGGTTTTTAATAGAAGCTCTGCACCGGTCATGTTTTTCACCTCTTGGAGTCTTATAAATAAAAAACCCTTCGCCGTCTACAAGGGGCGAAGGGTTTCGCGTTACCACCCTAATTCATCTATATCTCACGATATAGACCTCGGCAGGTACAGGGCACAAGCCCGATACCCGGCCTTTTTAACGGGGGCCGATTCCCCTTGCGGGGCCCGACCAGGATTACTTGAATTTCACCCTGGCAGCTCCGGGATGATTTTCGCAAAGTTCCCCGGGCGTCGGCTTTCACCTGACCCGACTCTCTTTGGCCCTGGAAAACCGCTACTCTTCCCTTCACAGCCTTTATCTGCGGTCAATTTTAAAGTGTATTGCTATTAATTATACCACAATTAATAATAAACTCAACCGGGGTAACCAAAATTTTTTTAGAATTCCAAAATGAATTCCCTTATAATATCTCCCATTTCTCGCGCGGTGACTAAAGCTTTTGCTCCCTGCCTTATGTCAGAGGTTCTGTATCCCTCATCAAGAGCCCTTCCTACCGCCTTTATTATAGCTCCGGCCGCTTCCTTCTCACCGAATGAATACTCCAGCATCATCGCCGCCGACAAAATGCAGGCTATGGGATTTGCCCTGCCGGTGCCGGCTATGTCCGGCGCGGAACCGTGACTGGGCTCGTAAAGAAACGGCTTGCCATCCCCTAAGCTCGCCGATGGCAACATGCCGATGGAACCGGTCAATACCGCCGCCTCATCGCTCAGAATATCCCCGAAAGTGTTTTCGGTGAGTATAACATCAAATTGCCCTGGATTTACTATCAACTGCATGGCGCAATTATCCACGTACATGTGGGAAAGCTCTATATCAGGGTACTGTCTCCCCACTTCTTCTACGACCTCACGCCAGAGCCTGGATGTCTCCAGCACGTTGGCCTTATCCACGGAAGTCACGCGCTTTTTCCTCCCCCGGGCGGCTCTGAAGGCTATATGGGCAACCCTCTCTATTTCTTCCCGGCTGTAAACCATTGTGTCGAAAGCCCTTACCGTTCCTTCCGTTTCTTCCCGGCCCTTTGGCCTGCCGAAATACAGCCCGCCGGTTAATTCGCGGACTATCAAAATGTCAAGCTTGTCGTGTATTATGTAGCTCTTTATCGGAGAAGCATCAATCAGGGCAGGAAATACCACGGCCGGGCGGAGATTGGCGTATAACCCGAGATTTTTCCTCAAACCCAGGATAGCCTGTTCCGGGCGTACCTCCCTTTTTAGTCCATCCCACTTCGGTCCTCCAACCGCCCCGAAGAGTACGGCATCGGAGCCCCGGGCAATGGCAAGGGTTTCATCGGGAAGCGGAACACCGTAGTTATCTATAGCCGCGCCCCCGACCAGGCCATCAGTAAAATTAAACTCTATGTTAAACCTTTCCCCGGCGGCGATAAGGATTTTTTTTGCCTCATTTATCACTTCGGGGCCAATGCCGTCGCCGGGAAAAAGGGCTATGTTATACATTGTTGGCCCCTCCCTTTTGCGCAAACTTCATAAGCCCCCCGGCCTGGATTATGCCTTTTATAAAACCCGGAAAAGGCCTGGCACAATAAGCTTTGCCGCTAGTAATATTTTTTATGATACCTCTGTCAGTATCAACCTCCAGTTCATCGCCGCGCCCGATGCCGTCTACCGCCTCGCCGCATTCCAGAATGGGGAGCCCGATATTTATGGAATTCCTGTAAAATATTCGGGCAAAAGACCTGGCGATGACGCAGCTTATGCCGGCCTCCTTAATGGCCAGCGGTGCGTGTTCTCTGGAGCTGCCGCAGCCGAAGTTTTTACCGGCAACTATTATGTCACCGGGTTTAATCTTTCCGGCAAACTCCGGGTCTACATCTTCCATGCAGTGGGATGCCAGTTCTTTAGAATCCGTGGTGTTCAGGTACCTGGCGGGAATGATGCCGTCCGTATCGATATTGTCGCCGAAAACCCACGCCCTGCCTCTAAAAACCATTTCCAACCACCTCCTCCGGGTGGGCTATTCTGCCCTTAACGGCAGAAGCGGCTGCCACCGCAGGATTTGAAAGATAAATCTCGCTTTCAGGATGCCCCATACGCCCCACAAAATTCCGGTTGGTAGTAGAAATGGTCCTTTCTCCCTTTGCCAGTATACCCATATACCCTCCCAGGCAGGGCCCGCAGGTGGGTGTGCTGACGGCCGCCCCGGCTTCTATGAAAATATCCATCAGGCCTTCCCTTATCATCTGAAGGTAAACCTGCTGTGTGGCGGGAATCACGATCATCCTAACGTAGGGATGAATCTTTTGACCTTTCAAGACTTTGGCCGCCATTCTCATGTCTTCCAGTCTTCCGTTAGTGCATGAACCGATAACCACCTGGTCGATGGGAATTTCCCCTGCATCGGATATATTCACCGCATTTTCCGGCAGGTGGGGAAGGGCCACCTGGGGTTCAATCTTTGTAACATCGTATTCTCGGACTTCGCAGTATTTTGCGTCCTCATCGCTTCTGAAAACTTCATAAGACCTTTTTGCCCTGGCTTTTACATACTCCAGAGTAACTTCATCGGGTTCCATTATGCCGTTTTTTCCGCCGGCTTCTATGGCCATATTGCTCATGGTGAGTCTTTCGTCTACGGTAAGGTATTTAAGGGCGTCGCCCGTAAACTCCATGGCTTTATAAAGCGCCCCGTCCACACCTATGTCTCTTATGGTGTATAAGATCAGGTCTTTCCCCGTAACCCAGGGATTGGGTTTACCCCGGTAAATAAATTTCATGGTCTCGGGCACCTTAAACCAGCATCTTCCGGTCATCAAGGCAAATGCCAGGTCCGTGCTGCCCACTCCGGTGGAAAAAGCCCCCAGAGCGCCGTACGTGCAGGTGTGAGAATCGGCGCCTATGACCAGGTCTCCGGGTAAAACCACCCCCTGTTCCGGCAGCAGGGCATGTTCTATACCCATCCTTCCCACCTCATAGTAGTGGGTAATTTGCTGCTCCCTGGCAAAATCCCTCAAAGTTTTGCACAGCTCGGCGGATTTTATGTCTTTATTTGGGGCGAAATGGTCGGGAACGAGCGCCACCTTTTCTCTGTCGAAGACCTTTCCGCCTCCGGCTTTTTTAAATTCTTCGATTGCCACAGGACCGGTAATGTCATTGGCCAGAGCCAGGTCGATGTCGGCCATTATGAGCTCTCCCGGTTCCACGTAATCCTTTTTTGCGTGTTTCGCCAGGATTTTTTGCGTTATTGTCATCCCCACAGCTTACACCTCCCCTGCAATGCGCTTTGTGCATTCAAGAATTCGATGATGACACGCTTCAAAACAATAAGTTAGGTGTGTAAACCGTTTCCATTATTGAAAAGAGTCTTATTCAGCGCATTGGTATATGCCAGAGCGCTGGCCTCAATAATATCGGTGCTTAAACCCCGTCCGGTGTATACCTTGCCGTCCTTTTCGATCTTTACCACGACCTCACCCATGGCATCCTTGCCGCTCGAAACCGATTTTATGGAATAATCCACAAGCCGACAATTTATATTGCATGCCCTCTCCAGCGCCCTGTAAGTGGCATCTATGGGACCGTCTCCGGTGGAAGCCTCTTCGATGCTCCTTCCCGCCACTTTAACCCTCACGGTAGCGGTAGCAATGGTCTGATTGCCGCTGGAGGTCTGGAAATATTCCAGCTCTATCAGTTGGGGCATCTTTGATACCTGGTCTTCCACTATGGCCTCTATATCGCTGTCTGTGATTTCCTTCTTTTTGTCTGCAAGATCCTTGAATCTCTCGAAGGCCTTGTTGATCTCCTCGTCGGGAAGCTCGTAGCCCAGTTCTTTTAACCTCTGGGAAAAGGCGTGGCGTCCCGAAAGCTTCCCGAGTACAATTCTGTTCGAAGCAAGGCCGATAGATTCCGGCGTCATAATTTCATAAGTAGATTTTTCCGAAAGTACCCCGTGCTGGTGTATGCCCGACTCATGGGCAAAGGCGTTGGCGCCCACTACGGCTTTGTTGGGTTGAACGTAAATACCCGAAAGGGTGCTGACCAGTCTGCTGGTACGGTATATGTGTTTCGTATCTATGTTTAGCTCCGCATTATAGATGTCCTTGCGTGTTACCAGGGCCATCACCACCTCTTCCAGCGCCGCATTTCCTGCCCGCTCCCCCAGCCCGTTTACCGCACACTCAACCTGAGTGGCGCCGTTTGCCACCGCCGCCAGGGAATTGGCCACAGCCATCCCCAGGTCGTTATGACAGTGAACGCTAACCCTGACCTTATCCATTTCGGGGACCCGTTCCCTTAACGTCCTTACAAGGTTACCGAATTCTCCGGGTGTGGCGTAGCCCACCGTGTCGGGTATGTTTATGACCGTGGCGCCCGCCCTGATGGCCGCAGAAAACAAGCGGCAGAGAAATTCCACCTCCGACCTTGACGCATCTTCGGCTGAAAACTCCACATCTTCAACGTAAGATTTGGCCCTCTTTACGGCTTCCACGGCGGCCTCGAGCACCTGTTCAGGGCTCATTTTCAGTTTGTATTTCATGTGTATGGGCGACGAGGCTATGAAAGTGTGGATACGTGGCCTTTCAGCGTTTTTCAGCGCTTCCGCCGCCCTGTCGATGTCTTTAAAATTCGCCCGGGCAAGGCCCGCTATGACGGGCCCCTTAACGTTCTCGGCGATTGTCTTTACGGCGTTAAAATCCCCGTTGGAGGCAATGGGAAAACCCGCTTCTATGACGTCCACCCGGAGCTTTGCCAGCTGTTTTGCAATTTCCAGTTTTTCATGGGCATTAAGGGAAACGCCCGGAGACTGTTCCCCGTCCCTCAAGGTCGTATCGAATATCTCAATCCTCCTGGGCATTTTTTCGACCCCCCTGTATGAACTCTATTTCTTTAACCAGGGCATCATGCTCCGGAGTTCCCGGCCGACCTTTTCAATGGGATGTTCCGCTTCCCGGGCCAGAATAGTCTTATATACCGGCCTGTTGGCCTGATTTTCAAGAATCCATCTCCTGGCAAATTCCCCGCTGACGATTTCATCCAGGATTTTTTTCATTTCCCGGCGGGTATCTTCCGTGATTATCCTCTTACCCACCGTTATGTCGCCATATTTTGCCGTATCGCTGATAGAATAGCGCATCCATCCGATACCGCCCTCGTAAATCATGTCTACTATAAGTTTCATCTCATTCAGGCATTCAAAATAGGCTATCTCCGGCTGGTAGCCGGCTTCCACCAGTGTCTCAAAACCCGCCTTGATAAGTTCGGTAAGGCCGCCGCACAGCACGCACTGTTCGCCGAAAAGGTCCGTTTCAGTCTCCTCAGCGAAAGTGGTCTCTATGGCGCCGGCGCGAGTGCCTCCGATGCCTTTGGCATAGGCCAGCGCTATTTCCCGGGCCTTACCGGTGTAGTCCTGCTCCACCGCCACGAGACACGGAACCCCTTTACCCTGCTCATACATCCTTCTTACGAGATGACCGGGGCCTTTGGGCGCCACCATGAATACATCGACGTATTCCGGAGGAACTATCTGGTGAAATCTGATGTTAAAGCCATGCGCAAAGGCCAGAGCCTTGCCCTCTTTTAAGCCGGGCTTTATTTCCTCTTCATAAATTTTCGCCTGGATGTGGTCGGGCACCAGGATCATTATTATATCGGCTTCTTTCGCCGCCTGGCCGACGGTCTTGACGGTAAGGCCGGCTTCTTCGGCAATTTTCCAGGATTTGCTTCCCTCGTAAAGGCCCACCACCACATTAACACCGCTGTCTTTCAGGTTAAGCGCGTGGCCGTGGCCCTGGCTGCCGTAACCTATGACGGCAACAGTCTTGCCCTCCAGCACTTTCAGGTCTGCGTCATTGTCATAAAACATTTTCGCCATTTTTATCTTCCTCCTCAATTTTTATAGTTTTTGTTCCTCTATTCATGGCAATTATGCCAGTGCGGACCAGTTCTTTTATCCCGAAGGGTTTTAACAGCTCTTCAAAGGCGCTCACTTTGTCTTTGTCACCGGTAAGCTCGATAATCATAGACTTCCTGCTGACATCCACTATATTCGCCCTGAAGATTTCGGCAATGTGAATTATTTCCGACCTCACCTGAGGATCGGCGTCAACCTTTATCAATACCAGTTCCCGACTGACAGATTCTTCGGAGTTTATCTTACTAACCTTTATTACATCCACCAGTTTGTTCAACTGCTTTTTCACCTGTTCGACGACGTATTCGTCTCCTTCAACCACTATGGTCATTCTGGATATGTCTGGGTTTTCGGTGGTCCCCACCGCCAGGCTGTCGATGTTGAAACCACGGCGGCTGAAAAGTCCCGCCACGCGCGAAAGCACGCCGGGGTGGTTTTCGACGAGTACCGACAGTGTAGTCTTCATATCTTCAGCCTCCTATCATTTCGCTGATGGGAGAACCGTTTAAGACCATGGGATAAACATTCTCGTTTATATCGACAATGCACTCCAGCAGGAAACTCCCCTTTTCCGAAAGCAGGCGGTTTACGGCGGAGGCGAGTTCCCCCCGGCTTTCTATTTTCATGGCTTTTATGCCGTAGCTTTCGGCCAGCCTGACAAAATCGGGCACGAAGCCGAAATTCACCTGATTGTATCTGCCCCTGCAGTAAAATTGCTGAAGCTGGCGCACCAGGCCGAGGCCCCTGTTATTGAACAAAATTATTTTTATGGAAAGATTATTTTCGACGGCCGTGGCCATCTCCGCTAGATTCATCTGGAAACTTCCGTCACCGCAGATGTTGATGACCGTCTTATCGGGCTTTGCAAATTTCGCTCCAATTGCGGCCGGCAGGCCGTAACCCATGGTGCCGAGGCCTCCGGAAGTTATAAAGCTCCTGGGAGTAATGAATTTATAATACTGAGCCACCCACATCTGATGCGAGCCCACTTCAGTGGTGACAATGGCGTTACCGCGGGTTGCCCTGGAGAGTTCTTCTATAATTTCCTGAGGGCAAAGCTTATTCGTCCTTTCGTATGAGAGAGGTTTTTTCTTAAGTTCTTCTATATAGGTGTTCCATTCTGAAGGTTTCCTGGGATTTACCTTTTTTACGATTTCCGCCAGAACTTTTTTTACATCACCGACAATGGGGATGTCAGCCCGCACGTTTTTCCCTATTTCCGCCGGATCTATATCTATATGAATAATTTTTGCCTTCGGCGCAAATCCCGCCACCTTTCCCGTAAGCCTGTCACCAAATCGGGCGCCTGCAGCAACAACCAGGTCCGCCTCGGTAATGGCTCTGTTGGCACAGGGGATCCCGTGCATGCCAAGCATTCCCAGGGATAGCGGATGGTCTTCCGGAAAAGAGCCGATCCCCATCAACGTGGTAGCCACCGGAATCCGGGCCTTTTCCGCCAGTGTCTTAAGCTCCAGCTCCGCCCCCGCGGAGTTCACCCCGCCCCCTGCGCATATCACGGGGCGCTGGGCTCTGTTTATGGCTTCTGCAGCGCGGGAAATCTGGAGGGGATGACCGTCGGTTTTGGGCTTATATCCGCGAAGCGTTACCTGTTCCGGGTATTTGAAATCAATCTTTGTTTCGGCCACGTCTTTGGGCAGGTCGATTAACACCGGTCCCGGCCTGCCGGTGGAGGCTATATAGAAAGCTTCCCTGACAATTCGCGGGATATCCTCGGCTTTCTTGACAAGGTAATTATGTTTAGTAAAAGGTGCCGTGGCCCCGGTTATGTCCACTTCCTGGAACACGTCCCGCCCGATGAGGGCGGTGGGAACCTGGCCGGTGATGGCCACTATGGGGACCGAATCCATGTATGCCGTGGCGATTCCCGTTACAAGGTTTGTGGCACCGGGGCCGGAAGTGGCCACACACACGCCGACCTTGCCAGAAACCCTGGCGTAACCGCTGGCGGCATGAGCAGCGGCCTGTTCTGAGCGCGTAAGTACATGTCTTATTTTCCTGGTATGATAAAGCGAATCGTAAACGGGCAGTATGGCCCCCCCGGGATAACCGAATATCAGTTCCACACCCTCCATCTCCAGCGATTTTACCAGGGCCTCCGCACCGGTGATTTTCATACCGCACCACCTCTCTGAAAAAAATGTAATAAAAAATTAACCCCCTCACCCCGAGATACTTACGTATCCCAGGGACGAGGGGGGAGTTTACCCCGTGGTACCACCCTGCTTCGCCTCGCCTTGCGGCTTCGGCCTCATGAAGTAGAAATCTACTTCAAACTTAACGCCTGCTTGCGGCACCGGACTACTGCCACTTCGCCCGGGCTGTTCGGGAGCGAGCAACAAGCGGCGACCCGGACCGGCTTTCACCTTCCCCGGCTCTCTTTACCAGAGCCCCTCCGCTTTCCTCTCCGTCATTACATTTTACAATATATCATTGTTGAGATATAAAAAAGCCAGCAGTCAAATTCCATAGGAACTTGCCGCTGGAGCTTTTTATGCTCACGGTGTTCTGAGGGCCCGCCTCAGATTGTACCGCTCGGTCACAGACGCCTTCCGGCCGGAACCCTAGGTACACTTCCTATTGCAAATAACCAACACACCATATTACGGGTATGGAATTGTATTTTGATAAGTATTTTATCATCGAATTTCTAAAGATGTCAAGAGATGATTTGTAAATTTTTTGTTAAGACCCGCCTTCATTTAAACTTTTCCACAACGCGGGGTGTGTTTTTCTTATATTCAGCGGTCTGCCCTCTTTAGACATAAAGGCGTGCACCGTATGCCCCTCCGCCAGGAGCATTCGGTCCTTCGCCCTCAAAATTTGGTAGACCATTTTGACCCTGGTGGGCCTCATTTCTTCTACAGTGGTCTTTACGATAATTTCATCCCCGTAGCGCGCCGGATGCCTGTAGCGGCAAAAGGCTTGTATCACGGGGAAATAGACGCCCTCTCTTTCCATGTCCATTATAGTTAAATTTCCGGAGTTAAAATATGCCGTCCTGCCGACTTCAAACCATATGTAGTAGTTTGCGTAATACACCACGCCCATTTGGTCGGTTTCGGCATATCTGACCCGCAAGGTTGTATCCACGACTCTGGAAGCATTGTTCATTTGACATCAACCTTTCCGCGGTAAACAAGGCCCCTCTGGGTGTCGATGGTTATCTCGTCCCCCGTCGAAAGCTTTTCGGTAGCTCCTTCAGCTCCGACTATGACGGGTATATTCATCTCCAAACCGGCAATGGCCGCATGGGAAGTAAGACCTCCTTCTTCGGCTATAACGGCCGAAGCGCGCTTCAACGCCGGCACGAAATCTCTATCTGTGGAATGAACCACCAGTATGGAGCCTTCAGGCATTATTACGGTTTCTTTCACCGATTTTGCGACAAAGGCCTTTCCGAACACGGGCCGGTGTCCGATACCGGTCCCTCTTAAAATCACGTCGCCCACAATATGCACCCTTATCAAATTGGTGGTGCCGGTTACATTTACGGGGACTCCGGCGGTTATGACCACCAGATCACCCTTCTGTATCATCCCGGAATTTAAAGCCCCATCCACCGCCTCCTTAAACATCTCATCGGTAGAGGCCGTATCCTCTACCCTGAGAGGCCAGACACCCCAAACAATCTGAAGAGCTCTGGTAACCTTTTCCCTCGGAGTCACGGCGATAATCGGCGCCCGCGGTCTGAACTTGGCCACGGCCCTTGCGGTATAGCCCGATTTGGTGGAGGTGATAATGGCTTTCGCCTCCAGATCCCTGGCTATGGTGTAGGTGGCATGGCTTATGGCATCGGTCACGGTCCTGATCACTACCGGTTCTTTCTCTCTTCCGAAGCTCATCAAAGCCTGTTCGGCCCTTTCGGCAATCCTGACCATCATTTCCAGGGCTTCGACAGGATAACTTCCGGCGGCCGTTTCCCCGGAAAGCATGATGGCGTCGGTGCCGTCGAAAATGGCATTGGCCACATCGGTGGTTTCCGCTCTGGTGGGCCTTGGATTTCTTATCATGGAATCCAGCATCTGAGTGGCCGTTACCACCGGTTTTCCGGCCCTGTTGCACAAATCTATTATCCGCTTCTGCACCAGAGGGACTTCTTCCACCGGTATTTCCACACCCAGATCTCCCCGGGCAACCATGACGCCGTCGGCGGCGCGAATGATTTCATCGATGTTGTTTACTCCCTCCCGGTTTTCTATTTTTGCGATGATCTGGATGTCTTCACCCCCGTATTCCTCCAAAATCTTTCTTACCTCAAGCACATCCGCCGCTTTTCTCACAAACGAAGCCGCTACGAAATCCACGCCCATCTGTATGCCAAAAATGATATCTTCTATATCTTTTTTCGTAACCGCGGGCAACGGCAGGGTTTTATCCGGTATGTTTACTCCTTTTTTGTCCCCTATCTCTCCTCCGTTGACGACGATGCAGCGGACATAATCCTGTTTTACATCACTGACCTTTAACTCAATCAGCCCGTCATCCAGCAAAATCCTGTCTCCCCTGGCCACCACCGCCGTGATGCTGTCGTAGTTGATAAATACCTTGCCGTTGTCACCTTCGACGGGCCGCGTGGTAAGGATAAATTCCTGGCCCTTTATTAAGGTCGCCTTCCCTCCCTTAAATGTGCCTATCCTTATCTCCGGCCCTTTTGTGTCCAGCATCAAGGCCACATTGGCCCTGAGTTCCTCCGCTGCTTCTTTGAGGGCCATTATCCTTGCCCTGTGTTCTTCATGGGAGCCGTGTGAAAAATTCAGCCGGGCTATATTCATACCCGCCCGGATCAGCCGGGATAAAATTTCTTTTTTTTCGCTGGCGGGCCCCAGAGTGCAGATGATTTTTGTTTTCAGCATAGAAGGTCACTTCCTTAAACCGAAAGTGCTTCGGCCAGTTGATATAAGGTCATGTCCAGTGGTTTATCGGTCGTAAGAATTTTTTCCAGGTCGGTTACCACCAGCTCGCCATTTACCAGCCCCACCATTTTGCCTCCGATGTTTTCCTTCAGCAAATCCACGGCTTTGCCGCCAAACTGGCTGGCAAGTATCCTGTCAAAAGCCGTGGGGGTACCGCCCCTCTGAATATGTCCCAGCACTATGACCCTGGTTTCAAAACCGGTTCTCTCTTTGATTTTTTTCCCTATGTCAAAAACGTGGCCCGCCCCTTCGGCGACTATAATGATGCTGTGCAGCTTGCCCCGTTTATATCCGCTAATGACTTTCTCGCAAATCGCTTCAATATCAAAAGGAATTTCCGGCACAAGAATTGTCTCCGCGCCGCTGGCAAGCCCCGAGTGGAGGGCTATGTGACCTGATTCCCTCCCCATGACTTCAATGAGAAAAGTGCGCTCGTGGGAAGTGGCCGTGTCCCTTACTTTATTTACGGCCTCCACCACCGTGTTTAGCGCTGTATCAAAACCGATGGAATAATCCGTAAAAGGAATATCGTTATCTATGGTCCCAGGTATTCCGATGGTCGGAATGCCTTTTTTCGAAAGGGCCACGGCCCCCCGGAAAGACCCGTCGCCCCCTATGACTATCATACCTTCAATGCCAAAAGCCGACAGGTTCTTTATGGCCTTTTCCTGCCCTTCTTCGGTTTTAAATTCTTCGCACCGGGCGGTCCTCAAAATGGTCCCCCCCCGGTGGATAATGTCCCCAACTGAGCTTATATCGAGTTTCACAAAATCGGAATTAATCAAGCCGAAATAGCCCTTTTTTACGCCGTAAACCTCCATGTCGTAAAAAGCGGCTTTCCTCACCACAGCCCTTATGGCCGCGTTCATTCCGGGTGCGTCCCCGCCGCTGGTAAGCACGCCAATTCTTCTCATCAATCTCGCTCCTTTTTTACAGGTTCTTTTCAAGTATGACCTTTTGCGCTTCCTGAGCTTCAGATTCAGGCACCAGTATTTCTATGCAACAGCCGTGTTTTTTGCTTTTCATGACCTCTCTGGTCTTAACGAGTATACCTTCGTTTTTTAAAGTATCTTCCACCTTGACAGCCGTTTGTTTATCTGTGGCCATATAAATTACCGTCCACAACTTATAGGCCTCCTTTGCATCATAATATATTGGGATAACCCCCTTAAAATATATCCATCACCTCCCTGAAAAATTTTCACAGTAAAGGTAGTTGGCAAAGCCATCCAGTCCGGCCAGAAGTTTCAGGGTATTTTCCGACGAATCGATCCCGCCGTCGAGCAAAAAGCTCCTGTCTTCATCGGCAATATACAGTGCCACGGGAGTCTGCCCCTGGTGCGCACTCATAAAATCCCTGAGCTTGCCGAAATCAGCTTTTTGTTTTCCAGAAAACGATATAATGATCAGTCCCTTTTCTCTTTGCCTTAATGGGGTTATTTCTTCCGCTATTATTTTCGGAGTTTCATCTTCTTTAAAATTAATTTTGCCCTTTAAAATAATTTTAAAATCCGGCAATAACAGGTTTTGATATTTTTCATATATCGACGGAAACACAATTATTTCCATGGAACCGGTCAAATCTTCCAGGGTCACAAAGGCCATCAATTTGTCGCCTTTGGTGGCTTTGGTTTTTATGCCTGTTATAATTCCTCCCACCACCACCGGGAGATTGTCTTTCAGGCCCCCGTCTTCGTATAAATCTTTGCTCTGGATGGTAACGGTTTCGGCCAGTTCCTTTTCATATTCCCGGAGCGGATGTCCGGAAAGATACAGGCCCAGCATCTCCTTTTCCATGGCCAGAAGTTCGCTTTGAGGAAACTCAGGGACATCGGGCAGGACGTCATTTGTTAAAGACTCATCCACCATCTCGAACAGGGATATCTGGTCCTTTGCACTCTGCCGGCGCTCTTTCTGGACCTCGCCCAAAACCGCCTCATACACCTTCAGGAGCTGCGAGCGCCTGGCTCCCAGCGAATCCATGGCACCGCTCTTTATGAGGCTTTCTACAGTCTTTTTATTAAGCTCTTCGGGGACCCTTTCGCAAAAGTCCCTCAAAGAATTGAATCTACCCCTTTTCTTTCGGGCCTCGATTATGGCCCGGGCCACGCCTTCACCCACATTTTTGACGGCGGTGAGGCCGAATCTTATCTTGCCGTTTACCACCGTAAAAGCCTCGAAGCTTTCATTGATATCCGGCGGTAACACCTCGATACCCATATGGCGGCATTCGTTTATGTAGTAAGCAACTTTGTCGCTGTTGTCCATTACGCTGGTCAAAAGCGCCGCCATAAATTCCACCGGGAAATGGGCCTTGAGATATGCCGTCTGGTAGGCGATTACCGCGTAGGCTGCTGTATGGGCTTTGTTAAAACCGTAACCGGCAAAATACGAAATTTCATCAAAAATCCTGGCCGCTGTGTCGCCGTCGATGTTATTTTTGATGCACCCCTCGATAAACGCAGCCCTCTGGGAAGCCATTACATCCTGTTTCTTTTTGCCCATGGCTTTTCGAAGAATGTCCGCCTGGGCGAGGGTAAAGCCCGCCAGTTCCTGGGCTATCTTCATGGCCTGCTCTTGATACAATATTATACCATAGGTTTCGGATAAAATCGGCTTCAACAGAGGATGAAGGTATTTTATGGGTTTTAAACCATTTTTGCTCTTTATAAAGTCGTCGGCAGCCCCGCTTCCCAAGGGTCCCGGCCTGTACAGACCGATAATGGCCACCACATCCTCAAACACCCCTGGCTTAAGCTCCCTCAAAAGGTTCTGCATGCCCGAACTTTCCAGCTGAAAAACGCCGGCCGTATTTCCCTGGCTCAACATCTCATATACTTTTTTATCGTCCAGCGGTAGCCTGTCCAGATTTATCTCGACATTTTTAGTATGCTTAATTATATTCAGGGCGTCCCGTATCACCGTCAGGGTCCTCAGGCCGAGAAAATCCATTTTAAGAAGGCCCAGCTCTTCAAGGGTTGTCATGGTATACTGAGTGGCCACATTGGAATCGCCAATTTTGTGAAGCGGCACGTGCTCCACAAGGGGATCCTTTGATATCACCACCCCGGCCGCGTGGGTTGAGGCGTGTCTGGGAAATCCTTCAATGGCCCTTGCTATGTCAAGGAGTCTTTTAACCCTCTCTTCCTGCTCGTACAATTTTTTAAGCTCGGGATTCAATACGAGGGCGTTTTCAATGGTCATCCCCAGTTCCATGGGAACCATTTTGGCTATGGTGTCCACTTCCCCGTAAGGGTACCCCAGAACCCTGCCCACATCTCTTATGGCCGCCCTGGCCGCCATGGTGCCAAAGGTCACTATCTGGGCCACCCGGTCCTGGCCGTATTTTTTGACCACATAGTCAATAACTTCCTGCCGTCTCTCATAGCAGAAGTCCACATCGATATCCGGCATGGTAACCCTCTCGGGATTCAAGAACCTTTCAAAAAGAAGGTTGTATTTCAAGGGGTCTATATTGGTTATGTGTAAACAGTAAGCCACAAGACTTCCGGCAGCCGAACCCCTGCCCGGACCTACCATGATGTTGTTTTTCCTGGCAAAGTTGATAAAATCCCAGACTATCAGGAAATAGCTGGAATACCCCATTTTTTTAATAACTTCGAGTTCGTAATCAAGCCTTTCCCTTATCTCAGGTGTTATATGGGTGTAGCGTTCAGAAAGGCCTTCGTAACACAGTTTTTGCAGGTAATCGTCCTGGGTATACCCTTCGGGCACTTCGAAAGCGGGGAGATGACGGGTGTTAAAATCCAGTTCCACATTGCACATTTCGGCTATTTTGACCGTATTTTCAAGAGCTTCGGGAATGAAACCAAAAATGGCCTCCATTTCCTCCCGGGATTTCAAATAAAATTCGTCAGTCGGAAACTTTAGCCGGTTTTCTTCATCAAGGGTCTTCCCCGTCTGTATGCACAGGAGTACATCGTGTACGGGAGCGTCTTCTTTCATAATATAATGCACATCGTTGGTGGCCACAAGAGGGATCCGGGTCTCGCGGCTTAAGGCTATCAACTCCTCATTGACCCTTTTCTGATCCGTAATGCCGTGATCCTGAATCTCCAGAAAGAAATTGCCTTTTCCGAATATCTCCTCATACTCAAGAGCAACAAGTTTTGCCCTTTCATATTCCCCGTTTAAAAGCAGGGTGGGTATTTCCCCAGCCAGGCAGGCGCTCATTGCCACAAGACCTTCGCTGTGTTCCCTGAGCGCCTTCTTGTCCACCCTTGGCTTATAGTAAAACCCTTCGGTAAAGCCCAGTGAAACCAGCTTCATTAAATTTTTGTAACCCCTGTCGTCTTTTGCCAGCAGCACCAGATGGTACTGGTCATCATCCACCCTGGGTTCACAGTCTGCCATGGTCCTCTTCGCCATGTAGACTTCGCACCCGATTATAGGTTTGATGCCGCAAGCCTTCATGGCTTTATAAAATTCCACAACACCGTACATCACGCCGTGGTCGGTGATGGCGGCACTTTTTGCGCCCAGTTCGGAAAGTCTTTTCGCCAGTTTTTCTATTCTGCAGGCTCCGTCCAGGAGGCTGTAATTGGTATGAAGGTGCAGGTGCACAAATTCGCTCATAAAATTCACCTACCTGTCTATAACCCTCACCGAGATAAGGGATTTTGCCACCAGTTTCCCTTCATGCAGCAGGTTGATCTCCGCCTTGCCCGATTTTCTGCCTATGTCTATTATTTCCGCCTGAATTTCAATCTCTTCTTCCAGTTGAATGGGTCTGGAAAAATATACAGTAAAACTGTCGGGCACCGTATCAAGGCGCTTCTTGCTTCTGAAGGCTTCAAATCCGGCATTGGCCATTACCGTCATCAAAGCCCCGCAGCTTGCGACACCGTAAGGGTTTAACATGATGGGACTGGTTTTCCCTCTGAGGCTGACTCCGTTTTCCGTCTTCGACACCGAAAACCTGCTCATTACAAGTCCGTCTACGGTTTCTCCGATCTGAGGCTGAAAACTCAAATTTTGCAGGGCCTTTATGGCCTCCTTTCGGGTTACAATACCTACCAACTTTTTGTCTTCCACCACCGGGATCAGTTCAATGCCTTCCCACACCATGAGGTGAGCTGCATGCGCCACCGGAGTATCCTGGTTCACGACAATGGGGTTTTTGCTCATGGCCTCCTTTATGGGAACATCATCTTTCAACCCGGCTATGTCGTTGGTGGTGGCAATCCCCACCACTTTTTTTTCGCCGTCCACCACCGGGAATTTACTGTGGCGCGTTACCTTGAGGAGCCTCCTCCAGTCTCCCACCGTAGAATTCACGTCGAGATAATGCGGGTCGCGTACCATGACGTGCCTTACCCTGATCACATCTTTTTTTATCAGCCTTCTGTAAAGCGCCTGGTTTATGAATGTCGCCACTGTAAAAGTGTCGTACGAAGATGAAATAACCGGTATATTAAAGCTGTCGGCAAGTTTGATTACTTCCTCTTCAACCTTGAATCCACCGGTCACAAGCACCGCGGCACCTTTTTTTATGGCCAGCACCTGAGCGTCTTTTCTGTTCCCCACAATGAGCAGGCTCTCAGGTTCTATATATTTCTGCATGTCATCAACTTCCATGGCGCCTATCAAAAACTTGTTGAGCGGCTTATGAAGGCCTGCTTTTCCGCCCAGAATGCTACCGTCCACGATGTTTACTACTTCGGCAAAGGTTAGTTTTTCTATGGTCTCATCGGCCTTTTTTTCAATGCGGATGGTGCCCACCCTGGGCAAAGGGCACACCAGACCCGCAAGCTGTGCGTCTTTGATGGCCCTGTAGGCGGTACCATCGCTGACTTCCAGCGCCTGAGCCAGTTGTCTTACAGAAATCTTTGTCCCCGCTTTTAACTTTTTTATATAGTCTATTATCTGCTCGTGCTTTGTCATGGTTTTTCACCAAATATAATTATACCTAATTTAAAAGCTACCGTCACGGTAGCTTTTAAAAATTATTCTTCGCCAAACTTGCTTTCTATAAGTTCTACGAGTTTTTCCACAGCTTCTTTTTCATCGTCGCCTTCGGCTGAAATGGCGATCTGCGTTCCCTGACTCACCGCCAGAGACATAACGCCCATAATGCTCTTGGCATTGACTTTTTTGCCCTCTTTTTCGATAAAAATGTCCGACTTGAACTTGTTGGCAGTCTGGACAAAAAGCGCTGCGGGTCTTGCGTGAAGACCGGTTTTGTTTTTTACGACAACGATTTTTTCATACATGGTTCTTTTCCCCTTTCATTGATTGTAAATTTTCTGCAATACTTTCTATTTTTTTTAATCTATAGCTTACACCGGATTTGCCAAGAGGAGGTTCCATCATCTCCCCCAGTTCCTTAAGGCTCAAATCCGGGTGCTCTACTCTTAGTTCAGCGATCTCCTTTAGATTATCGGGCAAATCCTCAAAAATCCTGCGCTCTTTTAAAAAATTTATGCATTCTATCTGGCGGATGGAGGCGTCTACGGTTTTGTTCAGATTGGCCGTTTCACAGTTTACAATGCGGTTTACGCTGTTCCTCATTTCTTTAACCACCCTGATGTCCTCAAATTTCAGCAGGCTGTTATGCGCCCCCATAATACCGAGCAGGTCCGCTATATGATTTCCGTCTTTCAAATAAACCATAAAGGCGTTTTTGCGCTCCATTACCTTTGAGTTTAAGCCAAAACTGTTCATGAGCCTGGAAAGATCGGCAGCCTGGCGTTTGTCCTGGGTCACAAATTCAACATGATAAGGTCCCTTAGGGTCGCTAATAGACCCGCTTCCCAAAAAGGCGCCTCTCAGGTAAGACCGCATGCAGCATCTTTTTTTTATAAGCGAGTGTTTTATGCCGTCTCTTAATTTAAATTTTTCTTGATCCTCCCTCAATATCCCCAGTTCTTTCAAAAACTCCTTCGAATCCCGCAAATCCACCGAAATTATATAGAGGTTGTGGTCCTTCAAAAAGCTGTTTCTCCTTATCATTATATCCACCGGGGATTTCAAAAACTTCTTTAACAGTTTGTAAGTTCTTCTCGCGGTGGAGGCGTGTTCGGTCTGAATCTGGAGGATGGCCTGACCTTGCCCGCCTGCAATCTTTATATTCCCGGCCATGCGTATGACGGCGGAAAGTTCAGCCTTTTGACAGCATTGATTAGAAGTAGTTCGCGAAAGCTCCTCTTTCACTTCATAGGAAAAGGACAAACCATCCACCTGCCTTCAGCTAAATTTTTTATTCTACATAAATCTTAAAATACCTTCTTGCCGCCAAAAGTATTTTTAAAGAAAAACGCGCGCCTATTCAGGCAGTGCCGATGTTAACGGGTTTTAATATTTACCTTGAAATTATATCCATAATTATCCTGGCCAGTTTTTTTGGGCTGTGGCGTATTACATCCGTAGGATTTAAAATCTCGCCCTCCACCACATTATACCCCAATTCCGCGATTTTTTCAGCGTCGCAAAAAACGGGAGTCGCACCGTCTTCCAGATATCTCTCCAGCAGTTTTTCGGGCACCTTTTCGGTATTTATCACCACATATTCAATCACTTCTCTGCTCGAGTGCTGGATAATCGCCCTGACATGATCCAGCGCCGTATATCCCGTTGTCTCACCGGGCTGAGTCATTATATTGACCACATATATTTTTTTCGCACGAGACGCGGCGATGCACTCCGCCAGGTCTTTAATCAAGAGGTTTGGAATAATACTGGTGTACAGGCTCCCCGGCCCCAGGATTATGGCGTCGGCTTTCTCCACGGCTTCCAGGGCTTCCTTTAAAGGTTTGACATCGGGCGGTCTCAGGCTCACTTTTGATATTTCGCGCCTTGCTTTTGGGATGCTGGATTCTCCGCACACCCTGCTGCCGTCTTTATATTCGGCTTCCAGAGTAACATCGGCCAGAGTCGAGGGGAGAACCTGACCCTTTACCGCCAGGACTTTGCTGGATTCTTTTATGGCCAGTTCAAAATCTCCAAGCACTTCCGTCATGGCCGCCAGGAACAGATTGCCGAAGCTGTGGCCCCTGAAAGATCCCATCGTAAAACGATGCTGAAAGAGTCTTTCCATTAACGGCTCGGTACCGGCCAGGGCCAGAAGGCAATTACGGATATCCCCCGGGGGCGGGATCTTTAGTTCATCCCTTATAATGCCTGAGCTTCCGCCATCGTCGGCCACGGTCACTATGGCGGTTAGATTTCCTGTGTATTCCTTGAGGCCCCGGAGAAGATTTGGAAGACCCGTACCTCCGCCTATGCATACGATGTTTGCGTCCACACTCTTCACTCCGTTCTTTGATCTATGTCTCTATGGTCTACTATCACTTTATGCTTGTGCGCTTTTAAATGAGCCGCCAATTCGCCGGCAATAGCAATAGATCTGTGCCTCCCGCCGGTGCAGCCTATAGCTATGATCAGCTGGGATTTTCCTTCCCTGATATAATAAGGAATCAGAAACTCTACCATGTCACATAATTTTTCAAGAAATTGCCGGCTTTCGGGCCATTTCATAACATAGTTTTTTACCTCGGGGTCTTGTCCTGAAAGCTGCCTCAGTTCGTCCACGTAATAGGGGTTCGGGAGAAACCTCACGTCGAACACCAGGTCCGCATCCAGCGGAATGCCCTGTTTAAAACCGAAGGAAACCACATTAATCAACAGCGGCTCCTCTTTTTCGGTTTGGATAAAGCGCCGGACTATTTCCTCCTTGAGCTGCGCGGGGGTCTTGCAGGAAGTATCTATTATATAATCTGCCACATCTTTCAACTTCGCCATCTTTTTTCTCTCGGAAAAAATGCCTTCAATTATTCTGCCTTCGGGGGCAAGGGGATGGCGACGCCGGCTCTCTTTAAACCGTTTTATCAAAGTCTCATCGGAGGCTTCCAGAAATAAAATTTCATAAGGATAGCCGGAGTCCCGCATCGTCTTGAGGCTCTCAAACAGGGTATCGAAAAAACCGCCCCCTCTAATATCTATGACAAGGGCTATCTTATTTATTCTCTTCCTGCTCTGGCGGCACAGTTCCGCAAAAGTGGGAATCAGCGCCGGCGGGAGGTTGTCGACACAAAAGTAGCCGTGGTCTTCAAAAACCCTGAGCGCCAAAGTGCGCCCGGCACCGGAAAGCCCGGTGATTATAATGAATTTCAGATCCTCCAATGCTTTTCACCCCCTCCCTTCACACTTTTTCATGTGCTTTTAGTCGGCTCGCCGTACGGCCTGGCAAATCCGGCCACCGGTGTGGCATTGATGATATCTTTTTCAGTAAGGCCCGCCCGTCGGGCTATTTCAATCCCTCTCGTTAGATTTCCCACATCTCGGGGCTGGTGGGCGTCGCTTCCTATGGCAAATTTAACTCCGTAAGCTCTGGCAGTCCGCACGTACTCTTCGGTCATAAACCCGTGACCGGCATTTATCTCCAGGGCTGTCCCAAATTTCGCCGCGGCCCCGGCAAGGCGGGCCGTATCTACGGCCAGATGGAGACCCGGATGGGTTATCACGTCAATTTTGTAACTCTGTATGGCTTTGATGAGAGCGGTGGTGTTCCGCTCCAGCACTTTTCCTTTAATTATTTCTGAATGTCTCGCCATCATGTTTTCAATAAGCAGGCCGTACCCGTCCCGCAGGCTTGAAGGCCATACCAGAGGATGCAATCCGGCCATAACGTAATCCAGCTCGTTTAAAATTTTTTCCGGTATGTCCAGTTCCCCGTCCTGGCTTATGACATTGGCCTCGCAGCCGAGAAGTATTTTTATATCCGTATATTCGCTCTTGATTTTTTCGATTTCTTCCCGCATCCTGGCAAAATCCTCCAGCCTTGTGCCGATGCCTATGTTGGCCGGCCCGTGCTCGGAAATGCCAACAGCCGAAAGGCCTTTTTTCAAAGCAGCTTCCACGTTTTCTTTTATGGTGCCGGTTCCGTGGCTGTACCTGGTATGGGTGTGAAAATCCGCCCACAGCTTCATACTATATCCTCCTCTTTAATAGTATAATATATATTATGGACAAAATCTATTTATTGCCTTCCTTTTCTTGCAAGAAGGAATTGGCAAAAGCTCGTAGAATAAATATGATTAGCAAATTCCGGGAGGATCAGGAGAAGTAAACAACGACCTTAAAATTTTGATGTTTCACCGGGAGGTATCTTGCATGGTCAAAGCTTTATTATTCGATCTCGACGGAACTCTACTGCCAGTAGATACCGATGAATTCATAAGCAGCTACCTAGAGCTTCTTTCTTCAAAACTGGAAAAATGGATGGAAGCGAGAGAATTCATCAAAAAACTCATGGAATCTACATACGCAATGATAAACAACCTGGATCCGCTCAGGACAAATAAGGATGTTTTCTGGGAAGAATTTTGCCTGAAAATTTCTCATAAAAAAGAAGAACTGGCGCCGATTTTCGATGAATTCTACGAACGAGATTTTCCACGGCTGGCCCGCCTGGTACCCAAAAATCCGATTCCGAATCGCATTCTAAAAGCGGCCCATGAAAAGGGGTATGAATTGGTTATAGCAACAAATCCAATCTTTCCCGAGAGCGCCATACTTGAAAGGCTCCGGTGGATCGACGCCCTGGAGTTCCCCTATAAGCTGATTACCACTTACGAGAACATGCACTTTGCAAAACCCCAAATAGAATACTACGCCGAGATTCTTGAAAAAATCGGAAAAGACCCCGGTGAGTGCCTGATGATAGGCAACGATGCGGAAGAAGACATGGTGGCGGGAAAGATGGGGATTAAAACTTATCTTGTGACCGATCACATGTTAAACAGGAATAATATTGATTTTAAAGCTGATTACACCGGCACACTGGAAAATCTTTTGGACTTTGTGAACAATCTCGAGGAGGTCCGATTATGAACGTATACGACCTTGCCCATCAACTGGCTCGAGCCTTAAGTGAGGCTCCAGAATACCTGGAATTTAAAAAAGCCGTTGAAGAATTAAACCGGGACCCGCAGGCAAGGGATATGCTCAGGGATTTGAAAACCCGGCAGTTGCAAGTTGAAGCCCTGAAACTTTCGGGTAAACCGGTTGACGAAGAAACCCTTAAAAGCCTGGAAAATCTGTATAACATAGTGATCTACAACTCTCTGATTAAGAAATACCTGGAAGCTGAAGCGCGCTTTGCCGTGCTCATGACAGATATACAGAATATAATAGCAAAGGCTGTGGATCTTGATTTAATCGAACCGTCTCATAATTAAAATAAGACCCGGCAGAAAGTTATTTTACAACATAATCAATTGACTGCCTTTCAAAAAAAATCGCAAGCCTTCAGGCTTGCTCTATTTGTATTTATTTAATTAAGGAGGTAGAAAGCGGTTGAAATTCAGTGGATGGTTATATATTAGCACGGCTTTATTAAGTATATGTTATGAAAATATTAATTTATTGTTAAATAATTATCTATGGTTCGTTTAACTCTTTTTCATAATATTTTAGATTTTCCCTGAGTATATCTAAAACCATCCTGGTATCGCTGTCGCTAGCGGCGATGACTCTCTCATCGGCAATGGTATTTTTCCTTTTAACCAGGTCCTTGTTGCTCCGGTCGATCACAAAGGCGTCCACATCCCTAAAATCCGCCGTCGACAACTCCACCGTCTGATAACCTTCTTTTTGCAGGACATCCCTGATGTTGTGAAGGGAATCGTCCACCGCAATTAAAAAGCTCATGCGGCCTGTCACCTCCGTAAAAAAAAATCCCTGATGTTATTATCCTCCTTTTACCCGATTTTATGCCTTCCGCTGGCAGAAAGATTGTCTATAAATAATCCATAAAAATATTTTTTTATGGTAATATTATAGTGGAAAAATAAAGCAAACACAGGAGGAGCGATATGGCAAAAGTCATTCTTACAAAACACCGTTCCAATCGGATTGAACGCGGGCACCCGTGGGTTTTCAAAACCGAAATCGACAGGATAGAAGGACATTTCTCCCCCGGCGACATGGTGGATGTGGTCAACTTTAAAGGAAGATTTCTTGGAAGGGGATATATCAATCCCAGGTCTCAAATAACTGTAAGGATTTTAACATATGATAAGGACGAACCCATCGACGAGGAATTTTTTAAAAAAAGGATTATGGATGCCCTGAAATATCGCCAAACTCTCGGGTTTTCCGGTAGTTTCAGAGTCGTGTACGGCGAGGCCGATTTTCTCCCGGCCCTTATCGTGGACAAATTTGAAGATATCCTGGTCGTCCAGACCCTGGCTCTGGGCATGGACCGTTTCAAACCCGTCATAGTGGAAGTGCTGAAGGAAGTTTTCAATCCAGCGGGGATTTACGAAAGAAATGATGTACCCGTGAGAGAGCTGGAAGGATTGCCCCAGCAAAAGGGCCCACTTTACGGCGATTTTGAGCCGGTTACCGTAATCGAAGAAAACGGCCTCAAGTTTTACGTGGACGTGGAAAACGGGCAGAAAACGGGCTATTTTCTGGATCAAAAGGAAAACCGCCGGGCCATCGCCCCTCTGGTAAGGGATGCCGATGTCCTGGAATGCTTTTGTTACACCGGTTCTTTTGCCCTTTGCGCCGCTTTTTTCGGCGCAAGGTCGGTTACGGCCTATGACGCCTCAAAAGAGGCTGTGGAACTCGCCAGAAAGAACGCCGAACTTAACAATCTGTCTCACATATGCGGTTTTGAAGAGGGCAATGCCTTTGACGTGTTGAGGCGCCTCTATGACAAAAGACAAAAATTCGATGTGGTGATTCTTGATCCCCCGGCCTTCGCCAAAAATAAACATGCCCTGCAAAACGCGGTCAGGGGATATAAAGAAATAAACCTGCGGGGAATGAAGTTGCTGCGGCCCGGGGGCTTTCTCATAACATCCTCCTGCTCCCACCACGTCAGCGAAACATTATTTTGGGACATTGTGGAATCGGCCGCTTTTGACGCGGGGGTAAGGCTAAGGCTTGTGCAAAGCCGTACCCAGGCCAAAGATCACCCCATCCTGACTTCATCGGACGAAACCAGGTATTTAAAGTTTCTAATGCTGCAGGTAATATGAAATTAAATTTTTATAATCCACGCGGCCGCACTGAAATAGATAAAAAGGCCGGTAATGTCCAGAACGGTCGTTACCAGGGGGCCTGAAGCCACAGCGGGATCATGGCCCATTTTATGCCACAAAAGGGGCATGAAAGTCCCCAGCACTGCGGCAAAAATCAGGTTGAAAGCCATAGCCATCCCTACCACCAGCCCCAGCAGCGCCTCTCCCTGCCACACATATGCAATAAGGGCTATCAGCACACCGTTTAAAGTCCCAAGAATAATACCCACTGCCGCCTCTCTCAGCACGTTCCTGCTCAATGAAGCGGAGTTGATTTCTCCGGTGGCCAGCCCCCTTACAACAATGGCCGCCGATTGTGTGCCCACATTCCCCCCCATATCCATCAGCACGGGGATAAAAAATGAAAGAGCCACGAGAGTCTGTAAAGCATTTGAAAATTTGTTTATTACCGCACCCGAAATAATTTCCCCCAGCACCGCAACCAGAATCCAGGGAAGGCGCCTTTTAGCCCTGAGCCATGACGAACTTTTCTCTGGGTCCAGTTTTTCATCGGAACCTGCCAGCTTCAAAATATCTTCGGTAGCCTCTTCTTCCACCACCGCCATGACATCATCCACTGTTACAATGCCGAGCAGGACGTCATTATCGTCCACAACCGGCAATGCCAAAAATCCGTATTTTTGTATTAGCCTTGCTACCTCTTCCTGGTCCTGGGAAGCCCTCACCTTTTTTACATCCGTCCACATGAATTCCTCAATAGGTGTATCCTCCCCGGCCAGGATCAGGTCTCTCAAAGAGACAACTCCCACCAGCCGGTTTTCTGAATCCACCGCATACACGTAGTAAATGGTTTCGGCATCGGGCGCCAGCTCCCCTAACCTGTTCAACGCCGCCCGGGCTGTCAAATCTTTGGAAAAGGCGATGTATTCGGTGGTCATAAGACCGCCGGCGGTATTCTTATCATAAGAGAGCAGTTTTCTCAAATCTTTCTGCTCCCGCTTTTCAATCAGAGAAAGTATCCTGTTCTTCTCATCTTCTTCCAGCTCTCCCAAAAAATCCGCCAGGTCGTCCGGCGGCATCTGTTCTAAAAGTCGAGCGGCGTACCCGCGGTCGATACTGATTAACGTAAAGTATTTTTTGGACGGCTTTATCTTCTCCAGCACCTGCAGGGCCGTTTCGAAGTCCAGCAGCATGAAAAGCTCAAGGCTTTCTGCGGGTTGAAGCTCCTCATAAACCTCCGCTATGTCCACGGGATGGTGCTCTTTCAATAGAACTTGAAGTTGGATGTCCTTTTTCTGAAGCAGTTGGCGCAATTTGTCTGCGTCAAGTGTTTTTTCCTTCATCACCGGCACCTCCTAAAGCCCCATGACATATGATGCACCGTTAAATGCCGGGCTGCTTAAGAAAAGCATGGAAAAAGTGAAGTATATTATGAGAGTGCATACATCCACCACCGTAGTGATAAATGGTCCGGAAGCCACAGCCGGATCTATTTTAAAAATATTAAATAGCAACGGTATAAATATTCCGGTAAAGGCGGAAAACATCAGCGCAATGCCCATGGAGGTACCAACCGCCAAACCCAACAACAGATTTTTTTGCCATACGAAGGCCGCCGTCGCCAGGATTGAACCGCAGATTACTCCGACTATTAACCCGGCCAGGGTCTCGCCGCCCATAAACTTTAAAATGTTTTTCCTGTTCAATTCCCCTGTGGCGAGCCCTCTAACGGCCAGGGCCAGCGATTGGGTCCCCACATTACCCCCGGTAGCCATCAGTACCGGTATGAAAAACGCCACCGCCACCACCGACTGCAGTATGCTGGAATAACCGTCTATGACAAAGCCGGAAAGCAAGTCGCCGAGAAGGCATACCACCAGCCAGAAAATTCTTCTTTTGGACGCTCCCCAAACGGTGGAAGTCAAACCCACATCCTCCTGGGGTGAAATTCCCGCCATCTTATGGATATCTTCAGTGTTCTCTTTCTCCATGACTTCCAGGGCGTCGTCAACGGTGACAATCCCCAGCAGCCGATTTTCCCTGTCTACCACCGGCACCGCCAGAAGGGAATACTTTGATATTATTCGTGCCACTTCTTCCTGGTCACAGCCTACATCCACAGAAACCACTTTTTTGTGCATAATCTCATGAATTTTTTTCTCCCTCGGGGCACTGATGAGTTCTCTTAAAGAAAGAACCCCCACCAGGTGTTTTTTATCATCCACCACGTAAAGGTAGTAAATTGTTTCGGCTTCCTGCCCGAACTTCCTAACCACTTCGATGGCTTCATTTACTGTAATATCCGAAAAAAGGTAAACATAATCGGTGGTCATCAGACCGCCAGCGGTATCTTCAGCCAGCTTTAGCAGGGATTTTATCTCATCATAATAAGCCCCAGGAAGCTTTGACAAAAGTCTTTCTACCCGGGAATTGGGCATTTCCTGGAAAAGGTCTATAATCTCGTCTACCGACATATTTTCCAGGATTTTTATGGTTTCCGCTTCTGTCATTTCTTCCATAAGGGTGAGCCTCTCCGAAGGCTCGAATTCCTCCAGAACTTCGGCCGCCTTGGAAGTATCCATCAATCGAAAAAACAGTTTCTTATTGCCGTTTTTTATTTCCGCCAGGATTCCGGCTATATCCGCCGGGTGCAGTTTTGCCAGTATATTCCTGATCTCATCGGCTTTTTCGTTGACAATAAGGTGCTTCAGCAATAAAATGTCCTTTTTCGGCAGCATTTTCCCCCTCCTTCAGGAGGGCCATCTTACCGCAAGAAGGCGGTAAGGTGAACCGCTCCAAAATTTTTTTTTGATTTTTCCTGTGAAGCGACTTTGGCCAGGGTCGGAGTCCATCTTACCGCCTCCCTTCATAATAAAAGCCCTTTTTGTTGCAAAAGGGCATGAAAAATTTTGTCAATTCTATTTTAAACCCTGGACTAAATAAGTCAAGAAAAAGTTTTTCGCCGGAGGTTTATCTATTTTTATATATACAAACATTTTCACCAAAGTGTAAAAAAGTCTGCGGCGGTAATATTCTGTTTTTGCTATATTATATATATTATATTATGACAGGACTTTTAAACCAGTTACTGTTGTTAAAAAATAAAAAGAGAGGGATGTCTTTCGACAAACCTCTCATTGAAGCCCCTGTTCTTGCTACTGGAGCAGTTGAGCGGTAGTCTGCTGCGCCTTTTGAGCCATCTGGGCCTGCTCTTCGGCCTGTTGAGCCTGCTGCTCGGCCTGCTTTTGAGTGTTCTGGACCTGCTGCTGGGTGTTCTGGACCTGCTGCTGAGTCTGCTGAACCTGCTGAAGTATCTGCTGCATTTGCTGCGGCCCGGAAATCTGCTGATTCAGTTGCTGCAGCTGTTTTGTTGATTGGTCCAGCAGCTGGTTCATCTGGTAGAAGACCTGGTTGGCCTGGATGCTTTGCTGGGCCTGCACCAGGGCGTTAATGGCCTGCTGGATGGCCTGGCTTACCTGGCTATCCGTCTGCTGTTGCTGGGTCTGAGCCTGGGTCTTCAGCTGGTTTAGCAATTGCTGGAACTGCTGTGGGGATTGAAACGCAGTCTGGTTTGCCATTTGCTGTTGCATACCTCCTTGGGTCGGCCGGCCGGCGGTTACCTGGCTGGCATAGTAAGTCCCTGTGCTTCCGAGTCTATGATTTAATTCATCGGAAACTTCTGCATCAATTTTTTTCTCAAGCAAATACTCGTTTAAATCTTTCCTGCGGGCCAATGTTCCACCTCCTCAAAAGAAAATTAATTTCCCTATATTAATATTCCCTGAGGAGATGTCTTTAATAGATGAAATTTTTTCATCAATGTATCAGCTTATCTAAGGATTTGTTTATTTCGCTGAAGACCCGCCGCTGATTTAATCCCTGCTGGGCGGCGTTTAGAGCTTTGATCGCCTGGTCCAGGGCCTGTTGTATATTTGCAATGGCGCTGTTTGCCGTCGAAACGGCAAATTGTTGAGAAGCAGCCCCGCTTTCGGCCGTACCGGATTTCAGCTGATTCTCCAGGTTTTTATAATTTAAAGTGAATTGCTGTGAAGACGTATTAAAATGGTCGATATATTTTGAAAGTTCCTGGGAAAATTGGTTAATGCTGTCATTTAACTTTTTCATGCTCTCCAAAAGAGCAATGCGCTTTTGTGAAATTCGCTCGGTTTTTAACTTTGTGTTGGCTCCCGCCACCCATCTTTCCAGAATGCTCTGATTTTGTTCCATATCCATTTCCAGCTGCTTCAGGGTGCTGTCCATGTCATTTTTAAAGGTTTGAAGGTCATTCTGGATATTTTTAACGATATTTGCGATATTGGAAAAGTTGGCCTGGCTCTGTTTGAAAAAATTCTCCAGGTTTTTATTTTGATCGGAAAAGGCAGTGGGGATGTCTTGAATACCGTTCAAAAAATCACCTCCTGTTTTTTGACCCGGGTTTCTCTTAATATTCTTGCCACTTCCCCTGCCTTTTCTTCAACCATATTTTCCCTTATTTTTTCTCACTGCTTTTTCTTTCATAGGGTATCGGCACATAATGCACAGACGGGCGCATTTGGGCGGTCTGAGGGTACAGTTCCATCAGGGTGTATATCTCTTTGGGCAAATCTGTGGAAACGGTAAGGCCCATGTTTTTCAGTTCTTCAGCAGAAATGGGATAATCATGGGTCCACCGGCCTTCGGTGAAAATCCTGGCAAGCTCCCTGGCTTTCTCCTCTTCATAATTCTGACTTAAAATGGTGTAAACATTTTCCCTCACCTGGTTCATGGCCTTTTCAGCCACATCCGCCAGGATCAGGGTTTCATCGTCGATCCTCTCCACCGGCTTCTGGGCAAGAACCCTCAAAATGGACGCCGCAGGGTAATTTCCCAGCTGGGGATCGACGGGACCCAAAACCGCATTTTCATCCATTACTATTTCATCGGCCGCCAGAGCGATCATAGTGCCCCCGGACATGGCATAATGGGGGACAAAAACCGTTACTTTTGAAGGATGTTTCATTATGGCATGAGCTATCTGCTCCGCAGCCAGGACCAGGCCGCCGGGCGTATGAAGGATTATGTCTATCGGCATGTCGTCGGGGGTCAGCCTGATGGCCCTCAGTATTTGCTCGGAATCCTCTATGTTTATATACCTGCTGATGGGAAGACCCAGCAAACTCAGCGATTCCTGCCGGTGAATAAGGGTGATGACACGGGAGTTGCGCTTTCTTTCTATATCTCTGATGAGCTTTAACCGCGCAATTTCTATTTGCCTGTGTTTTATCAGGGGAATGAAGGAATATATCAGGAAAATAAGCCAGATAATATTCCAGATCATTGGGTCACTCCTTTCGAATTTTCAGGTCTTCCATGCTGATTTTTTCCTGGGGCACTATAAATTCGTTTACAATACACAACAAACCGTTCTCGCAATTGGTGAGAGTAACGTAATCCGCACATTGTTTTATGTGGTCCGCAGCGTTCCCCATGGCTATTCCCAGGCCGGCGTATTTTAGCATGGACACGTCATTATAGCCGTCGCCAATGGCAATAACCTCATCCCGGCTTAATTTGAGCGCTTCAGTCAGAAACCTGACGGCGCTACCTTTATTGACGCCTTTCATATTTATTTCCATGTGGCTACTTTCAGCCAGGCTCACGTCATAATCCTCTCGCAACTTTAATATCAATTCATCCGGGACGGGGCTTTGCCCGGACAGATCCCCTATGGCAAAAACCTTGTAAGAACTTAAATTTTTTTGTTCCACATATTTTATCAGGTCTCCTGTAATATTATATGCTATTCCTTCACATTCATTGATGTACCATTCGGTTCTTTCATCCAGCCTTTCAACCCTCAAGGCTTCATCTTCGTAGATAACCGCCTCGAATCCCCAGGTCTTCAATTCACGCAAAAGGCCTGCAATCTTATCCGGTGGAATCGGCCTTTCGAGTATGCGGTGACGGGTGTAGATATCTATGATGAGTGCTCCGTTATAACATATAAGGGGGGCGTTTATTTTTATTTCCCAGGCTATGGGTTCGGCCCTTTTAAGCATCCTGCCGGTGGCAATCGTCGTCAGAAAACCTCTTTCCCTCAGGATGGCGAGAATCTTTTTCGTGTCTTCCGGGACTTTTCCCTCGCGGTCTAAAAGAGTCCCGTCGATATCGGTGACAAGCATATGATACATAAGCAACCCCCTTGCAAACAATTTATCGCAACCATTCAGCAGGCATGGATCGGTACAGCATCGCGCTGCGCTTTCCTCAAACAATCTCAAACCATATTAATGTTTGGGAATTTATTTTATTTTAGACAAAAACCGGTCGTTAACCCTGTCCTGCAGGTACACTTTATAATACTTCCCCGGGTCGGTATCTTTATAGATCTTATAGCCTTCATCCACGCATGAAGGGCATGCATCCCTGGGGATGGTGATGGCGAAAATCTCGTAACCCAGGTCCGCCCTGGAATGGACGGTATTCAGGCCGGAGCAATCGGGGCATACCTTAAACTTCTGGGTTTGTTCTTCTAAAATTCCATCGGTATCGTAGTATACCCGCCTCGGCCTTAAAACATAATCCTTGCCCTTCAAGGCCTCCCTGGCTATTTCTTCTCTCTTCTTCCACCGCTCATAAATTATTTCACATAGCCCTTTTATGTACTCGGTTATCCGCAAGGGCTGCTTAAGCTTTTCCGGATCAAAGTCCGGCTCTTTTACATGGGAATAGTCCAGCCCCGCCATGGCGAGGATTATGCCCAGGTTCACGTACGGAAGGGCACCCTCAATGGAATAACCGCCTTCTAACACGGCTATATCAGGGGAAAGTCTGTGGTTTAATTCGGCATAGCCCTGAGCTGTAAAATTCATGTTTGTTATGGGATCAGTGTAATGGTTGTCCTGGCCGGCGGAATTTACGACAAGGTCCGGTTTGTATTCTTCCAGGATGGGCAGGACCAAATTGTCCAGGACGTAAAGGAAACCCTCTTCGCCGGTGCCCGGCGGCAGGGGTATATTTATGTTGTAGCCGATAGCGCCGGGACCTCCGAATTCATCCAAAAAACCCGTGCCGGGGTAAAGCGTGCGGCCGTCCTGGTGGAACGATATGTAAAGGGTATTTTTGTCGTTCCAGTATATATCCTGGGTCCCGTCTCCGTGGTGGCAATCGGTGTCCACAACGGCCACCCTCAGATCGCCAAAATCTTTTCTTATATTCTCCAGCATTACGGCTTCGATATTAATGATGCAAAAACCCCGGTCTCCATACACAACCCGCTGGGCATGATGCCCCGGAGGCCTTACAATGGCAAAAGCTTTGTCCACCTCCTTGTTCATTACCGCCCGCGCCGCCTGTATGGCGCCGCCGGCGGAAATAAGGTGAGACTCGGTAACCCTTGCCCTTACATCGGGCACGCAAAAATGGACCCTTTCTACATCTTTTTCTTCAGCCAAACGGGGGTTGTAGAATTTAATGCCTTCTATATCGGCAATCCCTTCTTCAAAAACCTCGTCCCGGGTATAAAGAAGCCTTTCCTCCCGCTCAGGATGGGTTGGGCTTATGGCCCAGTCAAAAGCCGGGAAAAATACCAGCCCCAATCTATTTTTAGCCCTCAGCATTTTCCACACCTCGTATTTTGTATAATAGCCCGGGTTTCATCTGGGCTTTTATCCTCATGTTTCTGCCCACCGTATAAAAACCCCTTACCATGTTGTAACTCTGCTCTTCCGTTATATCGGGTTCTATTTCCAAACTATCCGCTCCCTGCCTTTTAGCACTTTCATGCAGTAATTCTAATGCTAACCGCCGGGCCCTCTCCAGATTGAAACTCCTATCTATCTTTCTATACACGCCCATTTCAGGCACGGACACAATTCCCTGCTCAGTGTCCACAAGCAGAGTTATCTCCGCGGTGGTCCTTGCTAAAGCAGCCCCCACCGCATTGGCCACCTCATAATTTTGGGGGGCATTACACGGAATATCGAATTTCTTTTCGAGGACCGGGATCAGGGCTCTGGCCGGGCCGCCGATCACGGTTATGGATCGGGGCTTCATCTTTTTGCCGTACAAAAGCTCTCTTACGGTATAGACCGGTTTGCTGTTTATCTCACGGATGAGGCATTCTACGGTTTCTTTTATTATTTCCCCCATCCTGTCATATACTTTTTCGGCAGCAGCTTTCGGGTCAAGCCCCAGCCCGCGTCCCACTTCCTCCATGGCCGAAAAGGCCCTTTCTCTGTTCCCAAAATCTAAAAGCCCCAGCACTATCATGGCGTCGCTGGGAGTGGGTTTTGGACCGCCTAAAGCCATGGGAGAGCCCTCCCGCCGGGGCCCTATGGAGAGGTCCCCCTGCGTGACGCTGATGCTGCTGTCTCCGCCGAGGCCGATGGAGACGCTGAAGATGGATCTGACCAGGGTCGGATAACGCCCTATTTTTATCCCCAGAGGCTCGAACAGTGGTACCCCGTCGGCTAAAAAGGAAATATCCGTAGTGGTGCCGCCTACATCCAGCAAAATGGCGTCACCGGAAACGGGATATAAAGCGCATGAACCCATCAAACTGGCTGCGGGCCCCGACAATATGGTGTTAACCGGAAATTGCTCCCCCGTTTCCAGGCTCATGGTGCCTCCGTCTGCTTTTAAAACATAGACGGGCGCCTTAATATTTTTCTTTGCGAGGACCTCCCTTATGCTCCGGGAAAATTGAGAAAAAGACCGGTAAACGGCGGAATTGAGGTATGAGGTGAAAACCCGCCTCGGGAAATTCAATTTTCCGGAAATGGTATGCCCCATGGTGACGGGGAAAAATTTGTCTTCAAGGAGCTTGTATATTTTTATTTCATGCAAAGGATTCCTCACCGAATATTTGGCAACTACCGCGGCGGCCTGTATGTCCTTTTGTTTGAAACGCCTTACGGCATCCTCTATTTCACCCTGACTGAATCCTTTTACTTCCCTCCCCCTGTGGTCAATATACCCTCCTATAAAAGCATTTTCCTGGCCGCACGCCAAAAAGCCGGGGTCAATGCCCGGACCGCTTTCTATTATCATACCCACAGGCGCAGTTTTTTCTTCCACAATGGCATTGGTGGAGACGGTGGTACTCAGGTTTATCCGCTCTATTTCAGAGGGATTTATTGAGTGAAGAAGATCATCCAGGGTGTCACTGATAGTATCCACCAAATTGGAGCGGTCGGTAGGATTTTTAGCGGTGTTTACTATCTCTCCCCTGTCAATGATTACCGCATCGGTATGGGTTCCCCCCATATCCAGCCCGACGATCAATTTAAATGCCTCCTTTTGCTATTCGCCCTTGATTTGTATTTCAAGCTCCAGGTCCACATCAAATTTATCTTTTATCACTTTTTGGATATGGCTTATTAATTTAAGTACATCCTCACAGGTGGCGTTATCCACATTTACAATAAAACCGGCATGCAGGTCCGATACCATGGCTCCTCCAATCCTGTAACCTTTAAGGCCGGCCTTTTCGATGAGGCGACCCGCAAAGTTCCCCGGCGGCCTTTTAAAAGCACTGCCGGCACTGGGAAAGTTTAAGGGCTGCTTCTCCTTTCTCCAGGTGAGATAATCCTCCATTTTCATTTTTATCTCATCGGGGTTTCCGGGTTTCAGCTCCATCTCTATTTCAAGCAGAATTCTATCTCCTCTTTGAAGGACACAGCGGCGGTATGAGTACTCCAGTTCGTTTTTTGACATCTCGTATACGTTCCCGTCCATGTCCAGGACTTTGACTTTACTTACAACATCCGCCATTTCTCCGCCGTAGGCTCCAGCGTTCATAACCACGGCCCCTCCCACGGTGCCGGGTATGCCGCTCGCAAATTCAAGGCCGCTCAGACTATTTTCCTGCGCCGCCCTGGCCGCAACCGACAGGGGCACTCCCGCCTTACACCGTAAAATATTATTCTCCACTTCTATATCGTTAAAGTTTTGAGCAAGTTTTATCACCGCCCCTCTAATCCCCCTGTCTTTTACCAGAAGGTTTGTTCCATTCCCCATCACAAAAAAGGGGATATTTTCTTTTTTGAAAAGCATTACTGCTTTTCTTACCTCTTCAACATCTACCGGCAAAATCAGAATATCGGCGGGGCCTCCAATGCGAAAGGAAGTATGGTTTTTCAGCGGTTCTTTTATTTTAATCCGGTCTTCGGACAACATATTTTTCAATTCATTGTATATCCTTACCAGGTCCATAATATCTTCCCTTCTTCCAGTCTGAAAAGATTTAAAACATCCAGATAAGTTTATTTCTATATTATTAACGACATTTCCTGCTAAAATTTAAAGACAATCTTCGGAAGTTCCTTTATCTAATTATATATATATGTATGCCCGAAAAATATTTTAGCTTATATTTTTCAGTATGTCCAAAGGATTTTCACCGGATATCAGGTTGTAAAAGCTTATCTTCTCATCCCGGTCTATTACGATAAAGGCCCTGGGAGAAATGCAACAGCCGAATCCAAAGCTGAAACTATCAAAACAACCGAAAGTTACATTCATTAGAGGTATAAACGTGATGCCGTTTATAATTTTGGGAGAGCCCATTATTATCTCGTCAAAAAATTCGTTTTCTTTAAAGACCATAATTATCCCTCTCCAACCTTGCAATATCCGCAATATATACTACCTATATAATACCCAATGTCTGGTGTATTTTTCCGCCCTGAGCCTTATAAAATTTACGCGATGCGAGCGAATTTTAAAGGAATATAACAAAAATTGTTGAAAATATAAATTGTGGAACACCTGGTCCTCGGCGGGTATAAATTGCTTCAGGTCGACGAGGAGGGAAAAATATGAGACCGTGGGCATCTGGAGGCATCGGGCCCCCATGTAATAAAAGAAGGCGGTAAATTCCAGATAGAAGCCGTCATCACCGATGTAGATAATGATAATATTACCGCTTACTATTACCGCCAGAGCGGAACAGCGGATTTTGACAAAGCGCTGAATATTTTTTAGTTAAGCTCCATTGGCCGCACAGATTTTTTGTTGCCAGCCAGTATTTTTTCCACCTCACGGGCCGCGTCCTCCAGAGCCTGGGAGGGGGTTTTTTTTCGAAGCAGGGCCTGCCTCACCTGGGCGGTCACCGCTTCATCAACCCCGTGCCAATTTTCAATTTTAGGGGGGACCCGGGAAGCGTCAAGAATTTCCTTCATTCTTTTCATGTATGGGTCAGAAACAACCTTTTGCTGTGCTTCAATACGCGCGGGGAAAACGCCGTAATCGGCAAGGGCCTCCTGCTCCTTCTCCGAGGTGATAAAGCGCAAAAACTCCGCGCAGGCGGCTTTTCTGGCATTATCCCCACGCTTAAAAATAGCATAACCCGATACCAGTGCAAAGTTTACGGGCTCTCTTTGCCCCTTCGGATAATGGGCCACCTCAAATTCAAACCCTTTCTCCGCCTTTTGCCTGTCGGCCAGTATCTTTACGGCCCAGGAACCAGCGGGGTAGACGGCTATTTTCCTCTTTTCGGCAAAGTCCCCCCATACCGCGTTTTCGTCAATAGCGCCGTATTCTTCCTCGGGCACCACCCTGTATTTTGCGGCCAGGTCAACCATTTTGGAAAGGGCGGAAACTCCTTCGGGGCTGTTTAAGGCAAAATTTCCGTCTTCGTCAAATATTTTTGCCCCATCCATGGTCAAGAACCCCCATATCTGATAGCTGCCGGGAGATAAATACAGATTGAAGCCGTAATAAACCTCTTTATCCCTTTTGGTTTTATAAGTTAGTTTTTGAAGGGCCCGAACGAATTCGTCATAAGTCCACCTGCCGTCCTGCGGGATGGCCGCACCTCTGCCCTTAAAGGAGTCCAAATTTAAAAAAAGCCCGTGGGTAGTCATAAACCAGGGATAACCGTAGATTCTACCCTGATACGTCACCGCCTCCAGAGCCTTTGGATCATATTTTGAAAGCTCCGATTCACTGAAAAACTCATCCAGCGGCTCCAGGTAACCGCCTGCAATGAAATCGAAATCCGACGCCACCGGGGCTATATCCGGGTAGGTTCCCGTGGAGGCCGCCGCCCTCAGTTCTATCATGCCGTATTCCCATTTTAGCTTTCGAAGGTGAATAAAAACGCCCGGATGGGATCTTTCGAATTCCGCAATCTTTTTTTCAATCCACCCGAACCGGTTGCCGTTTTTATCAGGCCATCGCGGAAAATCCCACAGTGTTATAACTCCCTTCCATGTTTCTTCTTTTTCCTCTTTTACATCCTGTTTATTTATACCGCAAGCTGTAAAATAAACTGCTGACAGCAGCATGAGCGCCATGCACAAAAATAGGGCAAAAGGCCGCCGGCACACACATATCCCCTCCAAATAGACCTTTTACCCTATCTATATTATTTTATATTTAACTTTATGATAGATTAAGCATTTAACAGTCGACGGTCTCGGTCAATCTCTTAAAATTCTTCATGATCACTCTTGTAATCTCTCCGGGCACACCGTCCCCGATAATCTTGCCGTCCACCTTGACAACGGGCATCACTTCGGTCATCGTCCCCGACACAAACACCTCATCGGCATCAAAAAGGTCCTGCAGTGAAAAAACCTCTTCAGAAAAATCTATCCGGTTGTCCCCGGCTATTTCGAGCACCACGCTTCGGGTTATGCCGTGCAGTATCAAATTATTGGCGGGATGTGTCAACAGCTTTTTATTTCTCACTATAAAGACATTGCTGCTGGAGGCTTCGGTGACACAGCCGCCCCTGTGGAATATAGCCTCATAAGCTCCCGCCTTCCTGGCTTTTTCCTTTGCAATGGAGTTTGCCAGAAGCTGAACCGTTTTTATGTTGCACCTGGTCCAGCGTTCGTCCGGGACAGTTATGGCCATAACCCCGTTTTCATAAAATTCTTCGGCCTGTCCTCTGGCTTCTCTCACGATTACTACCCAGGTGCAGGAAGTGCCTTCGGGAAACGCGTGCTGGCGCTCAGCAGCCCCCCTGGTGACCTGAATATATACCGACGCGTTGTTGTACCCGCTTTCCTTTACGGCCTGGCGGCACACCCTTTCAAGGTTATCCAGGCCGAAGTCCAGGTGCATATAAATCTCATCGGCACCTTTTTTTAATCTTGCCAGGTGCCTGTCAAGGTAAAAAAACCTGCCCCCGTAAACTCTCACCACTTCGTAAATACCGTCTCCGAACTGGAATCCCCGATCTTCCACGGAGACTTTTGCATTTTCGTATTCCATCCTTTGTCCGTTCAAGTAAACAATCGCTGGCATGAAAAAAACCCCCCTTGAAAAATTAAATTTTTACCCCGGATTTGCAGCCGGGAGCAAACTCCCTTCCTTTAGATTTCAAAAAAGATATCACCTTCTCCATTGAAGTATTTAATATATTCTTATAAGATACTCCCGCCTGTTTTATAATCTCTACGGCTTTATCAAAATTACCCACATCGCAACATATATGGGCGTCGCTCCCCACCGCAATCCCTGCCCCCAATTCGGCTGCTTTTTTAGCAATTAACAGGCAGTTTTCCTCACTTCCCCGGCGGCTCACGGTAAAGGAACTGTTGTTGATTTCTATGTAAACGTTGTATTCCACCGCCGCCTCCACAACCCTGTCTATGTCTATGGGAAATTCGGGGTTCCCCGGGTGAACCAGTATGTCCACATACGGGTTTTTCATGGCTTCTATGGCCGCGCGGGTGTTGTCTTCCACACTTCCGCCGGGGAAGCAGTAAGTATGAAAACCCGCCAGGACTATATCCAGGGTTTTTAAATAGGCTTCCTGCAGATCCAGCGTGCCGTCAAAATCCATTATATTAGCTTCAATGCCCCTTAATACATATACTCCCTCTATCTGCCTGGGAACCACCTTTATATTCCCGAAATGATAATAATGCGGCCCACCCGGAAGGGCGGGACCATGATCCGTAATGGCTATCATCCTGAGCCCTTTCCTGGCCGCTTCCCGGGCGTTTTCCATGATTGTGCTGTAGGCATGCCCGCTGGCAACGGTGTGGCAGTGGGTATCCACTTCAAAAATCAAACAAACCACCCCTATATCAGCTTTTCAACCTCTCCTTTAAAATGTTAATGGAGCCTATTTCGGTAGGATCCTTCTGGTTTAAGATCGCAAGATAAGCGCTCACATAATCCCCAAACATTATCTGGTACCACATTCTTTCAAGAGGGGTCTCACCCCGGGGCCATATTTCGGTGACGCCGCTCACCCTCTCCTTGATTAAATCCAGAGTAATTTGTATTCGCCTGTTTATTCGTTCGTTTTCATCCGGGGACCTAAGTATAACTATTTCCATCACTCTCAGCAAACTCTTGTCGCCTTCAAAACCCATTATCTCGTTGTGGTTGAGTTCCGGGAAAACGTTATGATAAGCCGGGTGCTTGGCGTTTTCATTGAACTGGCCTTTCCATCTTACCGCCACAACCTCGGTGGTCCCGGAGGAACCGTATATTATCGGCAGCCTGCCGAAAAGTTTTCTCGCCAGTTGCTTTGCGGGATTATCCTTTTCGGGTATTTCCGGGCGGAGATGTTCTCTTGTTTCTCTTAAAAGCCTGATAACCCCTCCCGCATCAAAATACCTCCTGCTTACAATGCCCTGCTCTTCAAGGACCACCAGCAGCGGAAAAAAGGAATAACCCAGGGCCGCCCTGGGAGGAAGGCCTCCGGGAATGGTTATCACCGGCACTTCGCCGGAAAGAGCCTTTTTCTTAAGTTCTCCTCCGGTGGTTATGACCACAACTTTGGCCTTTTTCTTTACGGCCTCATCGTAAGCCGCGAGTGTCTCCTCGGTATTTCCCGAGTAGCTTGAAGCAATGACCAGGGTCTTTTCATCCACAAAGGCCGGGAGATTGTAATCCCTGTTTACAATGATGGGGACCGTGGCTTTGTCCTGGATTATCATCCTCACAAGATCGCCGCCTATGGCTGAACCGCCAAGGCCGGTGATGACCACATTCACTATATTGTGAAATCGAAGGCCCCTCACTGACTCCCCGGCGATTTTCAGGGCCTCCTCGCAGTGGTCTGGAAGGCGGTAAATGAGATCCAGCATCCCGCCCTTATCCAGTTCTCTTATGCGTGGCAAATCATCCAACATGTTTACCCCTCCCAGGATTTATTTTTTATTTATTGTGCTATAAAGTCTCTTGCTGAATTGCAGGGCCGCATTATAGCCCATGTCTTTCAGGCGATGGTCCATGGCGGCCACCTCCAGTATGGCCGCCAGGTTGCGGCCCGGCCGTATGGGAATGGTCTTTTTGGGTAGATATGAATCGAGTATTTTTATCTTTTCATCCTCCAGCCCCAGCCTATCCGTCTCCTTATATTTTTCCCATTCGACCAGCTCTATTACCATTTCTATCTTTATGTCATCTCTGACGGCGCCGGCACCGAAAATCGTTTTCACATCGATGACCCCCAGTCCCCTAACCTCCAGATAATACCTGATGAGTTCGGGAGCGGTGCCAATGAGCACATCTTTGGCCACCTGTTTTATTTCTACGGCGTCGTCGGCCACCAGCCGGTGTCCCCGCTTAATGAGTTCCACTGCGGTCTCGCTCTTGCCTATACCGCTTTCTCCCAGAAGAAGTACCCCCACCCCATATATATCCACCAGCACACCGTGTAATGTGGTCCTTGGCGCCATTTCACTTTCCAGATAATCGGTCAGCTGGCTTATGAACCTGGTGGTGGCCTGGGGAGTGGTGAGAATCCATCTTTCATATTTTCTGCCAAGGGAAATAAGTTCTGCCGGAGGCTTGAGTTTTCTTGTCACAATGACGCAGGGCACGTTATAGGAAAGCAGTTTTTCCAGCCGCTCCCGGCGCACTTCCGGCGGAAGTCTCTCCAAAAAGTGGATTTCGGTCATGCCGAGAATCTGTATCCTTTCAAACGCAAAATGGTCGAAAAAACCGGCCAGTTCCAGGCCGGGGCGATTCAGGTCCGAAACGGATATGACCGGCGCCTCCAAACCCGGATCCACCAGGACCTCCAGATTCATGCTTTTTATTATGTCTTTCAAATTGATTTTTTTCAAGATCTCCACCCCATCTGGATTTGCGCGGATTTCTACTTTCCATTTATTTCAAAACTGCATTGCGGTCCCGGCCTGGGTCAATGAATTGTTCCCAACCATAAATTGTCACCCTTTTTATGTTTTATTCTACAAAAAGGCTGGAATTCCTCCCCGATAGCATTTTAAATCGCCAATTAACTTCAACAATCCTTGCAGCTGCAGAATTTCAATTATAGCAGAATTTCAATTATAATTTAAAGCCGTGCGTATGAAACCGGTGTATTTGATAAAGATGTTGGAATACTAAATATAGATGGTACAAAAATATTATATTTTACGGAGGGCGATTTTATGGCAAATATAAAATGCAATGTGTCAACATGCAAAAATAATAAAGACAACGAATGCCGTGCGGAAAGCGTTATGGTAAACGCCATAAGGCCCGGCTGCACGTCAAAAGAAGGCACCTACTGCGACGCTTACGAGCGCAGAGATGACGGCGGCAAATGCATAACCACCGACGGGAGGTCCTGCTGGGATTAAAAATACGTGAAGTTAGAAAGTCTTGCCCGGCGGCGCCGATTCTGTTAAAATAGTGGCATAAAAACAATCAAAATACCGGGAGAATTTGACAAATGCAGCGACTTTCAAATTGCAGGAACCTGAGTTTTCTCTTTTTGATAATTTTCATGCTGTTGTCCATCGCCGCCTGTTCATATCAGGGCGAGCCGCGGCATGCGCAGTCCCTCCGGGAAAACGGAGGGATTGCACCCGCTCCCGGTTATCCGGGTAATTCCCCGCCGCAGGACTCCACTCCGGCCGATGCCACCGGTGTATTGCAGGTAAGTTTTTTAGATGTGGGGCAGGCCGACAGCATTCTAATAAAGCTGCCCGGCGGAAAAACCATGCTCATCGATGCGGGTAACAATGACGACGGGAAAACTGTCGTAAATTTTTTAAAAAGTTATGGAGTAAAAAATCTGGACGTGCTGGTGGGCACCCATCCTCATGAAGACCACATAGGCGGCATGGACGACGTCATTGAAGCCTTTGACATCGAAAAAATCTACATGCCGAAAGTAACCACCACTACCAGGACCTTCAAAGACGTACTCCGGGCGGCGGAAAAAAAGAATCTGAAAATTACCGCCGCCAGGGGCGGGATGTCCATACCGTTGGAAGAAGGCTTAAAGGCGGATATCCTGGCGCCCAACAGCAGCCGTTACGATGAATTAAACAATTACAGCATAGTGATAAAAATTACGTATAAAGACACATCCTTTCTTTTCACCGGCGATGCCGAAAAGCTTTCTGAACAAGAAATGCTTAAGAAGCGTTACGACCTGCGGGCCGACGTTTTGAAAGTGGCCCACCACGGCAGCAGTTCCGGAACTTCCGAGGAGTTTCTTTCGGCCGTATCACCGGAATACGCCGTCATCAGCGTGGGCAGGAACAACGATTACGGCCATCCCCACAGGGAGACGATGCGGCGCCTGGCCGCCCACGGGGTCAAAGTCTACACCACCGCCGACAACGGGAATCTGCTTTTTTCCAGCGACGGCCAGAGGATAAAAATTTCCACGATACGATAAATATGGGTCGGCTTGCCGCGCCGGTTCCGCCGTGGGTGTTTACAGGCATTAATGTATGAAGGTGGGATTTTATGTTTGCCGTAATCGACAGGTTCGAAGGGGATTTCGCCGTCGTCCAGAGGGATGACGGCAAAATACTTAACATTAAAAAAAGCCTTCTCCCTGAAAAAGCCCGGGAAGGAGACGTGATTGACCTGAATAAAATGAGCGTGGACGAAAGAGAAACCCTAAGGCGGAAGACTGAAATCCGGAAGCTGGCGGAAAATATATTTGAAGATGATTAAAGAAAAGCTATTCGATGACCATTTTAGTAATCTTCCACCTGCCGCCGATTTTATATATTTCTGCCCGAAATCCAAGTTTGTCTCTCAAGTAATAGTAATCCCCCAACACCACTATCTTCTCTGCGGAGGCCTGATAGTAGCTTACATCCGACCTGACATTATCCTCCCAATTTTGAAGTCCCTTTGCTTTCATGTTCCACCTTATCCTGGAGAACCTTTTTTCGAGGATTTCAAGCACATTTTGCGGTTTCAAATCGTTCACATAATACATCATATTCAAAAGCATATCCAGGTCCAGCGACTCAAAAGCCACATTTAACTTTTGCATGATGTGGAGGGGATCTTTTTCACCTTCCGCCGGAACCGGGACGGCTTTGTTGTAAATCCACTGGAACTCCACGGGAGTTGGGGGCAATTTTCCCGCCGCATAGAAACCATACAGGTCTTTTTTATTTCCGGTGGGCCCCAGGAAAATTGAATCTTTATCCGGCGACCAGAGTGTGTTGAATTCCGAATAATCCCTCTTGTCGTATATCACCCCGGACAGGCGGTCCAGGCCGCCCCCTATGACCAGTATCATGCCCCTTTCCACGGGATTGCCCCAGATGCCGTCGGTGGCTTCCACCTTGCCGCCGTTTTGCAGGCCGTATACGACTTCTTTCTCTGTGGGAATCCGTGTCAGTTCAAACGTAAAATAGATGGGCTTGAAGGCTGTGATGAGTCTCCCCTTCCCCCGGATGACCCCCGGCTTTGTGTAAAGTATGTCATCGGGGCGGGGCGATAAGGTGTCAATTATTATTTTTGCTCTGGACAAATTATTGTTTCTCGATAAAACCAGACCGCCCCCGGTTTGATAGACATAACCCTGTTTTTGAATCACCGGTTTGTGCCATGGCAAAAGAGCACCGAAATACCGGCTTTTGGATAGTGCCGTGGGGAGACCGGCAATCACGATCAGGGCCAGGAAAATTATAAGGGTTTTTAAAAAAGACTGACCGTATCCCCTTAAATATTCTCTGGGCCTTTCATCAAGAGGATCTTTCATGGCCACATTGTGAAAAAAAAGCATTATATCGTAGACAAGCACCGTACCGATAAAAGGCCAGACCGCCACCGCCGGGATCCATGCCCGGCCTCCAAGCGAGACAAAAGCCGCTGAAGACACCGTAGAAATCACGGCAACCTCAACCAGAATCGAAGAAAAACGCCCTATATGCTTGAGCAGGATCGCCGGTGCGGCCACAACCGCCTCAACCACCCCGTAATCCTCCATTACAACAATATAAGGGGTCAGCATAAACAATAACCCCAGAAAGGCCTCCAGCATCTTCAACCATCCACCGTCGCCGAAAACCCCCAGCAGGGTGAGTCCCAGACTTTCCAGCGCCAGTATTAAAAACATCCTCGGCCCGTAATACCAGGAAAACTGAAAAAAAGTCTTCAGGCGCACGGATCGGTTTCTTATCCCATCTTTCAACAGGCCCAGGTATCCGGCGGTAAGCAGCCCCCCCAAAAACAAAAAGGCCGCGTAGGCCGTTATCCCGGCCCATGACCTGTTAAACGTCGAGGGGCTTTCTCCCAAAACTTTAAGCAGCCCCATCTGCTGAATGGAAGGAAGGGAAGCGGGAATTAAAACTCGAAGGTTGAAGCCGCCTAATTCAACCAAAATGCTGCCCGCAGACTTATCAAGGTAAAGATTGTATCCCAGATATCTGCTGGTAAAAACGGATACTATCTTTATCAAATCCCATCCCATGGGGATGAAAGCTGCAGGCCACATACTCTTTATTTTTTTAACGCCGGGCAAAATATCATTTATCAGCACGGTTTATTCGGTTCCCGGTCCTAAAAAGGGCGCCTGCAATCACGCCGTTTTACCGGGCCGGACTTCCCTCCTTTACACCAGATTCTCGGGATTCAATTGTTGCAATTCCTCGGGTATGAAAACGCCGTCTTTTCTTATCAAGCGGCCGTCAAACCAGATTTCCCCTCCGCCGTATTCGGGCCTCTGGATATATACCAGGTCCCAGTGGATGGCGGATTTGTTTCCATTGCTGCACTCGTCGTAACACCTGCCCGGTGTGAAATGAATGCTGCCGGCTATCTTTTCATCAAACAGCGTATCCTTCATGGGCTTTAAGATACGGGGGTTCAATCCGAAGGAAAACTCTCCTATATAGCGGGCTCCGACGTCGGTGTCCAGAATTTTGTTTATGCGTTCGGTATCGTTGGCGGTGGCTTTGACGATTTTACCGTCTTTGAATTCAAACCTTATGTTTTCAAAGGTGAACCCCTGGTAAACGGCAGGGGTGTTATAGGTAATAACCCCGTTAACTGAATCCCTTACCGGCGCGGTAAATACCTCCCCGTCGGGGATATTCTTCTTGCCGTCGCATTTTACGGCCGGAATGCCCTCTATGGAAAAGGTAAGGTCGGTACCAGGCCCCTTTATATGCACCTTTTTCGTGGCATTCATTATGTCCACAAGGGGTTCCATAGCCCGTGACATCCTGGCATAATCCATGCAGCAGACGTCAAAATAAAAATCCTCAAAAGCCTCTGTGCTGGTATCGGCCAGTTGAGCCATGGAGGGATTGGGGTAGCGCAGCACACACCACCGGGTATGGGGCACCCGTATGTCACCGTGAACCGGTTTTGTGTACAGCCGCATGTATAACGCTTTCTTTTCCTGCGGCACATCGGCGAGCTCGGCCACGTTGTCGCCGCCCCTTATGCCTATGTAAGCGTCCATATCCTTCATGCGCCGGGAATCGTATTTTGCCATCATTTTCAGAGCTTCTTCATCGATACCCATCAAGAGCTCCCTCTGGAGTTCCTGCATGTCGATTGAAAAGAAAGGAACGGCACCCATCCTGTAGGCCTCGCGGATAAGCTCCTTTACCAGCGGCGCTTCGCCAGGTCCCGCTTCGATGAGGACCCTGTCCCTTTCCTTCAGCTCCACCGAATAATGGAGCAGCAGATGAGCCAGTTTCTCTAGCCTGGGATCTTTCAATTTATATATCTCCTTTCGATTCTTTTGTAAATTATTTCTATTTATATTATAACTAATATCCCGTCAAAAAGTCCAATGTTTAAATATTTCAATCTTAAAAAAAGGATTTTTAAATCGTCACGGCGAATTTATAGTACGATGTGAAATTTTTTCACAGAGTCGAGCAATTGTTCAGCAAAATTTACTTTTATGAAAGGGGTTACAGCCATGCTCGCGTCTTTAAGAGAAATCCTTTCGGATACGCGCAAAAAGGGGTATGCCGTCCCGGCTTTCGACGTATTCAACCTTGAAACTTTCAAGGCTGTGGTGGAAGCCGCCGAGGAAGAAAAATCTCCCGTCATAATCATGATCCTCGACGCCGATATGGAAGGTGGATATCTTCGCTACATGGCGCCCATGATGAAAGAGGCGGCCATGTCATCCAGAATCCCGATTTGCCTGCACCTTGACCACGGAAAGGACCTCGATACGGTGGCGAGATTTATTCACCTTGGATTTAATTCGGTCATGATAGACGCCTCCACCCTCCCACTGGAAAGGAATATTGAAGAGACATCCCGGGTGGTTAGATTCGCTCATGCCGCAGGAGTCAGCGTCGAAGCGGAGCTGGGCCACGTGGGAGTCGGGCTGTCAGATTCCGAAGAAGACGTCAAGAATTTTTTAACGGTACCCGAAGAAGTCCGGCTTTTCGTGGAAAAAACCGGCGTCGACGCCCTGGCTGTGGCCATCGGCACAGCCCACGGGCCCTATAAATTCAAGCCTCACCTGGATATTCCAAGGCTTAAACAGATAGCCGGAGTGACCGGGACCCCTCTGGTAATCCACGGCGGGTCTTTGACGCCCGACGACCAGATGAGAGCGGCCATTGCCGCCGGGATATCCAAAGTAAACATCTGCACAGAACTTCGCATGGCTTTCTACAGAGGTATTAAAGAATCCTTGCCGAAATTCCCCGAACACTCTTCCCCCCACGAACTTTTGAAAAAGTCACTGGAACTGGTAAAAGAGGTGGCGAAAAACAAGATTTACCTCTGCGGCAGCAATAATAAAGCATGATAGTGATTTTTTTGGATAATATGATTTGGGGAGTGATTCCATGCTGGCTCTCAGGCTTTACGGAAAAAATGATTTAAGGCTGGAAGATATACCGGAGCCCTCAGCTCCAAAAGGCGGAATCCTGGTGAGGGTGCGGGCCTGTGCCATATGCGGCAGCGACCTGAGAAACATCAGGGCGGGAGGGTCTTCGCACGGCATGACATTGCCTCGAGTCCTGGGCCATGAGGCCGCCGGCGAAATAGTGGAAATAGGCGAAGGTGTGGAAGGCTTTCAAATTGGCGACCGGGTTCTGCTTTCCGTCACGGTGCCCTGCGGCGCTTGCGATTACTGCCTCCGGGGGCTGCCCAACCTCTGCGACCGCAAGGCTGCCCTTTCCTATCAGTACGACGGCAGCTTCGCCGAATACGTGGCGGTGCCGGAAAAGATGGTGCGCACGGGCGGAGTCATCCCTATCCCGGAAAACGTGAGCTTTGAACAGGCAAGTATAGTTGAGCCCATCTCCTGCGTGCTGAACGGTCAGGAGCTTTCCCGGGTTGGGCTACAGGACGTGGTGGCTGTGATCGGCGCCGGACCGGTCGGAGCGGCTCATGCCATGATGGCCAAAATCCTGGGCGCCTCAAAGGTCGTAATGGCCGAAATCTCGCCGGAACGCCTGGAAATGGCCCGAAAGATAAAAGCCGTCGACAGGGTGGTGGACTCGGGGAAGGAAGATTTTGTCAAAGTTGTCATGGAAGAAACCGGCGGTCGGGGCGCGGATGTTATAATTGTGGCGGCTCCGTCGGGAGAAGCCCAGGTGCAGGCCCTTTCGGCGGCCGCGAAGAGAGGCAGGGTTAATTTCTTCGGCGGGCTCCCAAAAGACCGTTCAACCATTGCCATTGACAGCAATATCATTCATTACAGGGAGCTTTTTGTGCACGGCACATCCGATTCTACGGTGGTCCACATGAAAAAGGTGTTGAATCTAATCGCTCAGGGAAGAATTGATACGAACCTATTGATTTCAAAATCTTTCCCCTTAACCGATTATCAAGATGCCTTTGAGCTGGCTTCCAGTGGCAGGGCTCTAAAGGTTATTATAAATCCCTGAGAAAAATTTAAACACCCTCTAAATTGAACTCGGGCACGAACTCCCGGGAAGCGGCTCCTTCTTCCTGGACAAACCCATTTTCCAGGCCCAGTTTAAAGAAGTATTCAATCACCTCTTCATATTCCTCCTCGGAAAGCATCCGGTTTATTTCCGGGCGGCTTTCCGCCTTATAGCAGGGAAAATACTGGGACATCAGGCTTATATAGACACCTTTTGGCAGGTGTTCACTTATCCACCGGAGTATTTTTTTGGAATCTTCCTTTTGCCCGGGCAGCACCAGGTGCCTTATTATCAGGCCCTTTTTGATTATCCCCTCATCGTCAAACTCCGGTTCGCCCACCTGCGCAAACATCTCCATTATTGCGCGGGTGGCGTTTTTAAAATAGTTTGGAGCCCCGGAATACTTTAAAGCCAGGGTGTCGTCAAAATATTTCAGATCGGGCAGGTAAACATTTACCAGCCCCGAAAGATGTTTTAACGCTTCGGCGTTTTCATAGGCGTTGGAGTTCCATACTACGGGAATTTCAAGGCCCCGTTTTTTTGCTCTTTTAACGGCTTCGGCTATCTGCAGTGTGTAAATGGTGGGAGTGACCAGGTTTATGTTGTGAACCCCCCTATCCTGCAACCTCAGGAATATACCGGCAAGTTCATCCACGGTAACGGCTTTGCCGAAACCCTCCTGGCTGATTTTAAAATTCTGGCAAAACACGCACTTCATGTTGCAACCTGTAAAAAATACCGTCCCCGAGCCCCTGGTGCCGCTGATGCACGGTTCCTCCCACATATGGGCGAAGGCCCTGGCTACGACCACATTGCCGGAAGCACCGCAGGCCCCCTGTTCACCCTTTATTCTGTTAACCCTGCAACTTCTGGGACAAATCCGGCACTGTTCGAGCATTAATATAATCACCCTCCAGTTCTTTTAGCGCCGTCCCGCTATCCCGACCATCGGGTCGGAACGCTTTATTCTTTCCTGATATTGATAGATATATCACCCTCTTCATATCCCTTTAACTGGCACAGAAGCCCTTTAATTACCGATGTAACTGTATTTTTCACGAAAGGCATCATCTCAAGGGATTTTCCGTTTATCTTCACTTCAATAAAATCCCCCGATGCCCGGCAGTCTTGCCTTCTCGCCCTTCCCTTCACTATGTCTGCGGCCATCCGGCGGCAGGTCTTCCCGCACAGGCCGCACTTATCTTCTCGGCCTGTTCCTGGAAGTTTTTCAAACACCTTCTCCTCAACGATATCCACAAGAGATTTGATATCGCCGAAGGCATCCACCACCGGTAGGCCCCTGTATTCTTTTATCGTGCCCGCGATAGGGCCGGAGATGGCAAACACCGTATCTTCCATCGCTTCGGGGATATCGCCGGGTGCCGCGGCGCACAGGATGCCCGGGACCGCCGCATGACCAAATCCTTCCAGCACCACATAATCCTGATGGTAAAAATTTAAAATCTCATCAAGGGGGAGTTCTCTGGAAAAAGTCACTTTCGTTTGCCCGCCGTCCCGCACGCACACGATCTCCGCGCAGGCGGCCTTTTCAAAAGCTTCTACCTTCCGGCGCGTCCCATCATTACGATCTCTTTCGCCGGCCGCGTCTCTTATGTAACCCACCGTGAAGCCCCGACCCGCCAGCTCTCTGACAATATTCCCGGCAACCGCAGCCACCACTGATTTTGTTTCACCGTACACCGAAAATACTTTCAAAAGAATCCCTCCTTTTGGCGAAACCGGAATTTAGACTGCCCTCAAAAAATTTTATCAATTCAGTCCTTCAGCTGCAGACGGATGAGCGCCTCTTTAAGAATAATTATAACACCCCGTTACCCCTGGGCGGAAGTCTTATACTGAAGCAAAAAATCCCGGCTATGCGCCGGGTCATTCTGGCTTAGCACTTAGGTCGTCACAACCACCGGAAGCGACTTTTCAAACTAAAATCAATTTTATTTATTTTGCCTTACCATCATATCCACGCCTTTTAAAAAGGCTTTTTCATTGACCTCGTAAAGCGACTTGCGGTGAGCGGGCAGGAAATAATCTATAGAGTTCAGCACGGTTTTGGGATTGACCATGCCCGCTTTCCCAACAAGAGCTCCCAGAGCCACCATGTTGGCCGCTTTAATATTGCCCATTTCTTCGGCTATTTTGCCGGCATCGACTTCAAGAATCTCCACGTCCCTGCGGTCCAAAGCAGCGTCAATCATGGATCTGTTCAGGATGACAAGCCCCCCAGGCTTTACAGTGGGAGAGAACTTTTCCATGGAGGGCTTGTTCATGGCCACCAGGACATCGGGAGAAGATATGAGCGGCGACGGAATTCTCCTGTCGGAAATCACCACCATGCAGTTGGCGGTACCTCCCCTCATTTCCGGCCCGTAGGAGGGAATCCAGGAAACCTCCCTTCCCTCCGTCATCGCCGCGTGAGCCAGGATCTCGCCCATCAGCATTATACCCTGACCGCCAAACCCGGCCATTATTACTTCCAGTTTCACACCGACACCTCCTCCGGCTTTTTAAAAACGCCCGGCGGGAACTGGGCCGTCATTCTGTCGTTTACCCACTTCACGGCCTCCTGGGGCGTCATACCCCAATTGGTGGGGCATGGCGAAAGGATTTCCACCAGGGTAAAACCGCGTTTTTCCATTTGCATTTCAAAGGCTTTTTTAATAAAGGCTTTTGCCTTTAAAATGCTCTTTACATCGGCAAGAGCCGCTCTGGCAATAAACGCCGGCCCATCAAGAACCGACAGCATTTCGCACACTTTTACGGGATAACCGGCAAGCTCCGGGTCCCTGCCCCAGGGGGTTGTCTCGGTCTTCTGGCCTATTAGCGTTGTCGGCGCCATCTGGCCCCCGGTCATGCCGTATACGGCGTTGTTTATAAAGATCACCGTGATGTTCTCTCCCCGGGCCGCCGCGTGAACTATTTCGGCGGTGCCTATGGAGGCCAGATCCCCGTCCCCCTGGTAGGCAAAGACTATGCTTTCGGGCAATACCCTCTTGATGCCGGTAGCCACCGCCGGAGCTCTGCCGTGGGCGGCCTGCTGCATGTCGCAGTTTAAGTAATTGTAAGCCAGGACCGAGCACCCCACCGGGGCGACGCCTATGGTTCTGTCCCGGATCCCCAGTTCGTCCATCACCTCGGCCACCATGCGGTGCACTATGCCGTGGCCGCACCCGGGACAGTAATGGGTCCCGGCCGGCAGCAGGGACTTGGGCCTTTCAAAAACCACTTTCACTCCGGGCACCTCCTATCATTTTCACAATCTCCCGGTATATCTCTTCGGCGGAAGGCACCAGGCCGCCGGTCCTGCCGTAAAAGTACACGGGTGAGCGCCCATTTACCGATAGTTTTACATCTTCTACCATCTGGCCCAGTGAAAGTTCCACGGTCAGGAAGCCTTTTGCCCTTTCGATTACATCTTCAAAGGCCTTTTTCGGGTAGGGCCACAGCGTTATGGGCCTTATAAGCCCCACCTTTAAGCCCTCCTGCCGGGCTCTTTCTACGGCCGAAAAGGCAATGCGGGCGCATATCCCGTAGGCCACCACAAAGTACTCCGCATCGTCGCCGTCTATTACTTCAAAGCGACATTCATTCTCCTCTATTTGTGTGTACTTTTTCTGAAGCTTAAGGTTGTGTTCTTCCAGTTTAACGGGGTCCAGGTAGAGGGAATTTATTATGTTCCGGTCTCTCCCTTTCATCCCCGTGGTAGCCCAGGTCTTGGGAGGAAGCTGCCTTTGGGGCCTTTCTTTAAACACCACAGGCTCCATCATCTGGCCTAAAATTCCGTCTCCCAATATCATGACCGGATTCCTGTAAATATCCGCCAGGTCAAAGGCATCATACACCAGGTCGACGAGTTCCTGCACGGAGGCGGGTGCCAGCACTATGGTCCTGTAGTCCCCGTGTCCCCCTCCGCGCGTAGCCTGAAAGTAATCGGATTGAGCCGGCTGGATATCCCCCAGCCCCGGCCCGCCTCTCATTATGTTTACTATTACGCAGGGCAGTTCCGCCCCGCACAGGTAGGAAATTCCTTCCTGTTTCAGGCTTATGCCGGGGCTTGAAGAGGAAGTCATAACCCGGGCGCCGGCTCCGGCGGCGCCGTAGACCATGTTTATGGCCGCCACCTCGCTTTCGGCCTGCAGGAAAACGCCTCCCCTTTTAGGCATTTCCCGGGCCAGATATGCCGGCAGCTCGCTCTGAGGGGTTATGGGGTAGCCGAAAAAACAGCGGCACCCGGCCCTCAGGGCCGCCTCCGCCAGTGCCTCATTACCCTTCATCAGCACCTTTTCCAACCGCTTCGCCCTCCTTTACATCCCTGTATATGGCAAAAACCACGTCCGGGCATATGGTGGAACAAAATCCGCAGGCAATGCAGCCGTCATTGGCCGCCACCGGATGATAGCCCAGCGCGTTTACCGCAGAGTTATCAAGATACAGTATTTTTGCTGGACATACGGTCACGCAAAGCCCGCACCCTTTACACCGGTCTTTGTCGATCATCAATCTGTTCAAATGAAGCCCCCCTCCTCCAAATAAACTTTAGAAAGATACCGCTTCCGCACCGCACTTTTCGTAAATTTTAGCCTCCTCCAACCCCTTCAGTACCCTCAGCGCTCCTTGAGCCAGAGCCTCCAGTTCGTCTTCCCCCGGGAATACGTAAACGTCCGCTATAAAGGCCACTCGCTCTTTAATCCATTCCACAAATTGCTCATCATAAGCCAGGCCCCCCGTCAGGGCGATGGCATCCACCTTTCCGGAGAGGGCCGCGGCGCAGGCCCCAATTTCCCGGGCCACATGGTAAGCCATGGCTTCAAACACCAATCCTGCTTTTGTATCGCCGCTGTTGATCATCTCCCGCACGGTTTTCGCATCGCTGGTACCCAGATGGGCCACAAGGCCGCCGCCACCGGCGAGCATCCTCTTTATTGCGGACAGATTGAGATTTTTTGTGAGGCACATTTTTGCAACTTCCAGTGCCGGTAACCTTCCGGCCCTTTCGGGAGAAAAGGGTCCCTCTCCGTCCAGGCCGTTGTTTACATCCACCACCCTGCCTCTCCTGTGGGCCCCCACCGTAATGCCGCCCCCCAGATGAGCCACTATGATGTTAATTTCCTCATATCTTTTGCCCAGCAAAGCCGCCGCTTTCCTGGCCACGGCCTTCTGGTTAAGGGCGTGAAATACGCTTCGGCGCAGGATTTCCGGGATGCCGGTTATTTTTGCCATGGGCTCCATTTCGTCTACCACCACAGGGTCCACCACATAAGCCGGTATGCCCAGTTCATTGCCGATTTCGTATGCCAGGACCGCCCCAAGGTTTGACGCATGTTCCCCAAATCGGCAGCTTTTGAGGTCTTCCAGCATGCATTCATCAACGACATATGTCCCGCCTTCCACCGGCCTCATAAGACCTCCCCGTCCTGCCACCGCGCGGAGCTTTTTGATGTCGTAATTTTTTTCCGCAAGGGTCTTCAGTATCAATTTTTTCCTGAAGTTGTACTGTGACATAACATTTACGTATATCTTTAATTCTTCAACCGAATGATATATCTTCTCCACAAAAACAGGCCTTACATCTTCATATACGGCCACCTTTGTAGAGGTGGAACCGGGATTTATGGCCAGAACGGCATATAAGTTATTCTCCATAAATGCCCCCTCTCCTCTATTGTGAAAAATATTTTTATACCGCCACCTTCTCAAACCTCTTTTCGGTGACGATATCCGCGGCTTCGGCGGTGGTTACGCCTTTTGCGGCGGAGCAGGAAAACACCTCTTTTAATCTCGCGGGTATTATGGTAAGTTTTTTAAACACCCTTTCAATGCTGTAGGGCGTACCAGACAGCTCTTCGGCTACGTTTATCACCCCGCCGCCGTTGACGATGTAATCCGGCGCATACAGGATGCCCCGTTCCATAAGCCTTCTGGCGAAGCTCTCGTCTTTCAACTGGTTGTTGGCCGCACCGGCCACGATTTTACATCTCAAGCGGTCCACGGTGTTTTCATTAATTACTGCTCCAAGGGCACAGGGAGAAAAAATATCACAGGGCACTTCGTAAATTTCATCCGGTCCAACAGTTTTTATATTAAAGTTCTCCCGGGCTTCCTTTACCCTGTCAGGGTAAATGTCCGTCGCCGTCACATGCGCCCCCGCCTCCACCAGCAGCCGGGCGAGTTCCATTCCCACGTGCCCCAGGCCCTGGACGGCTACTTTTCTGCCCTTCAGGTCATCGCTGCCAAAAACCCATTCTGCCGCCGCCTTTATCCCAAGGAACACTCCGTAAGCCGTCACCGGCGAGGGGTTGCCGCTCCTTCCCGCCAGGCCAACCACATGTGATGTCTCCCGGGCAATATAGCTCATATCCTCTTCGCAGGTGCCCACGTCTTCCGCGGTGATGTACCTACCCCCCAGGCTTTCCACGAATCTGCCGAAGGCCATGAAAAGCTCAGGAGACTTGTCTTTATGGGGATCGCCTATGATAACGGCTTTCCCGCCGCCCAGGTTCAAACCCATGGCGGCGTTTTTGTAAGTCATTCCCCTGGAAAGGCGCAGCACATCATAAAGGGCCTCTTCTTCGCTGGAATAGTTCCACATCCTGAGGCCCCCGAGGGCCGGGCCTAAAACGGTGCTGTGTATGGCTATAACGGCCTTTAATCCTGACGAAGGATCGCTGCAAAAGACCACCTCCTCGTGACCTTTATTGTACATTTCCTTTAACAGTTCCATATAAAATCTCCCCCTCAATTAATTGTCTTCACCCATGAGCATCCCCATGGCTATGGAATAAATTTTGCTTTCATAGGAATCGGCCCTGGATGTGAGCACCACCGGCACACGGGCTCCCACCACAACCCCGGCCGCCTTCGCCCTTGCAAAATACACCAGGGATTTGTATAAGATATTGCCGCTCACCAGGTCCGGCACCAGCAGGATGTCCGCATCTCCTCTCACCGGGGACATTATTCCCTTGTGATCCAGAGCTTCTCCCGACACGGCCACATCCAGCGCCAGGGGACCGTCCACAACGGCCTCCAGGTTGTCCCTCTGGGCCATCTTGCTCAGGACTGCGGCGTCAACGGTGGATGGAATGGCCGGGTTTACGGCCTCCACCGCCGACAGCACCGCCACCTTCGGATTTTTTATGCCAAGGCAGCCGGCCGCCTTCAGGCTGTTTTTCAAAATTGCATATTTCATAGAAACATCAGGACTGAGATTCATTGCTGCATCGCTCACCAGCAGGAGTTTTTCCCGGCCCGGCACTTCAAATACGGCGACATGGCTTAAAAGGTTTCCTCCGGTTAAAGCTTTGTCGCCGGAAACTATTCCCTTTAAAAAGTCTTTAGTGGAGACAAGGCCCTTCATAAGCATTTGAGCCCGGCCCTGCCACACAAGATCCACGGCCGTGCTTACAGCTTTACGACTGTCCTCTTCATCGACAACCTCGACGGTCGAAAGATTCATATCCATGGATTCTAAGAGCGGCTCCATCTTTTTTCTGGAACCTACCAGAATCCCACTTACCGGCATAAACTCCCCGCATTTTTTTACGGCCTTCAAAACGTCCGGATCTTCTGCACAGGCCACGGCTATGACCTTCGGTTTGAGCGCCCGGGCTTTTTCTGCAATTTGGTTAAAAAAACATATCATCGCATCACCTCCCTGATGCTATTCGATGTTAAAACTTCATTTAAACCCGAGATTTACTTACGGCGTCCGTTAATAAAATTATGCAAATCTCGTGCCTCCTTAAAAAGAATAAAAAAGGCCGTTTAAACGGCCTTTTCTGTGGTGTTCACCTGCAAGTCTTTTCAGTATGTGCAAATTGTTGCATGCAAAAATTTTCATGCCCTCCATGAACAGCGGATACCAAAAATAGAAACCAGAATATTACCACAGGTTATATTTTTCCAGCTTGTAAAAAAGGTTTCTCACTGAAATCCCCAGCAGCTTCGCCGCTTCGGTTCTATTGCCGCTCGCCCTTTCCATGGCGTTCTTCAACGCCTCCCGCTCGGCTTCGGCCAGCAGTTCTTTCAGCGGCTTAAAAACCCCGGTCTGGTGGTGCGGCCTGAATCTTAATTCCGGAGTTTCAACATAAAGGCGGGGTATGTGCTTCTTTTCTATTAAAACCTCTCCAAATCTCATGTTTATCATGGCCCGGCCAATGACGTTTTCCAGCTCCCTGATATTTCCCGGCCAGTCATAGGCTGTGAGGATTTCAAGAGCCCCCGCGGATATGGCCTCCACGGCTCTGCCGTATTCCTGATTGTATTTCTTTATCAAATGGGTGATTAACAGGGGTATGTCCTCTTTCCTTTCCCTTAGAGCGGGGATGTATATGGGTATTACACTCAGGCGGAAGTAAAGGTCCCGCCTGAATTTCCCCTCCTCCACGGCTTTTTCGAGGTCGGTATTTGTGGCTGCTATAATTCTCACATCCACCGGGATCGGCTTGGACTCCCCCACCCGGATGATTTCCTTTTCATTCAGCACCCGGAGCAGCATGGCCTGGTGATTCAGACTGATTTCGCCTATTTCATCGAGAAAAATGGTTCCTCCGTCGGCTTCTTCGAACAGCCCCTTACGCCCCCCGCGCCTGGCGCCGGTAAATGCCCCGTCGGCATAACCGAACAGCTCGCTGCCCAGAAGGCTGTCGGTAAGGGCTGAGCAGTTCACTCTGATAAACTGCTTGTGGCACCTTTCGCTTTCATTGTGAATGGCATGGGCAAAGAGCTCCTTGCCGGTGCCGCTTTCCCCTCTCAAAAGCACCGTGGCGCTGGTGGCCGCGGCGTTTTTTGCCGCCTCCACCGCCTCTCTTATGGCCCTGCTCTGGCCAATTATGTCGTCAAAGGTATATTTCGCCTCCAGGTGGCGAATCCTGCGTCTTACCAGTTCCAGTTCTTCGGTGAGCCTTTTAATTTCAGAGACATCGTGGACCACGGCAACGCTGCCCCTGAGACGTCCCCCGACTATGATAGGCGCCGCATCCACCACGACCTCCTTTTTGTTCGGGCCGGCTTTCATGGGAATCCCCTTGAGAGGCTTTCCCGTCTGGAGCACCCGGTAATGCACGCTCTCCCCCTCGGCTATATCCACCGTAGCCGGCTTCCCTATCACGTCTTCTTTTGTAAGCCCGATGAGTTTTGTGTAAGCCGTGTTTATCAAAATTCCCCGGCCCTGGATGTCAACAACCGATATGGCGTCCTGCGTGGAATTTATTATGGCCTCCAGCATGCTCTGAATTTCCTTTAAATTCGTAACCTGTTCGGCAAGATTTTTGACCTCTGTCATGTCCTTAAAAATCGCCACCGCCCCCGTTACACGGCCCGACCTGTCGAATACCGGCATGCGGTTGGTTACTATGGTGACATCATCTATCTGCTGAAACTGATTTAATTCGGATTTTCCGGATTTTAAGATGATATGCAGCCTGGTATTGGGAACGGTTTCGGAGACTTTTTTCCCCATTGCCGCTTTTCTGTCGAGCTTAAGCAATTTCTCCGCCGACCGGTTCAAAATGGTTATTTTCTCGTCCCTGTCAATGGCGATTATCCCGTCGCGGATGGCGTCTATTATAGATAAAACATCGTCCATTGAAAGCATAAGTATTCCCCTTCATGAGCTGATTATTAAGTCTTAGCGAAATTATATATCTAATTCTATATTTTTTAACATTTATCCTGCCGAAAAAATACCAGATTAAATTTTATTTAAGTAACAAAAAATAGAAAAAACGAACTGTTCTTCCCAGCTCCTTTCAGGGGTGGTAACAGCTTGCCAAAAAAAGCACGATTGATGGGGTGATTTTATGCGCGTTATCGATGCCACAAAAGGCGAAATTATCAGGGGTGCGGAAACATATCCCTATGAGATAGCCGATGACAAGGTCCGAATAAAGCTGCCATTTTATGTGGACTTAAAAAAACTCACAGCTATCTTAAAACAAAAAGAATATTTTGTTGCCAACGACCCCGAGGAAACGGATTCCCAGGGATGGGGAAAGTGGTACGACGCCGAAGGATATTATCCATACTGGGTGTATGAAGAGAATCACTGTCACTACTTCGCCTTCCCGCCGGAGGATTATAAGGTCGTCCCCGAGCCCGGAGCGGCACCCAGGCACGTGCCCATATTAGGCACAAAGGCGGTGGAAGAATTTTTCCGCTGGCTGCCTGTATTAAAAGAGGCCCAGTCTAAAGGCGAACCTGAACGTACCCCGTGATGTGACCGGACTGTGAACGCTTTTTTCGGCCGGTATATCAATGGTAAGACATCGCCATTGTACATGCCGGCCTTTTTTGTCATCATTTTTTTGAATTCCCCACACCCGGACCTTTAAATTTCCGTCAAAAAAAGATAAAATGAATACAATACCGGTAATTATCCGGCAGCTTTAGTATTATTAGTATTATTAATATTAATGCCGGATTATCAACCCAAAAAAATTCATGCAATCGGAGGTAATTCAACGGTGTTAAAGTACATAAAAAAATCGGCCGGAAAGCCGGCGGAAGACATTTTTGAGGTAAAAGAAAGGGTTTCACAGATACTTCTCGAGATACGGCAAAAAGGCCATAAGGCCTTGCTTGAATTTTGCGGGCGGTTTGACGGATATAACGGGAACGATGTAAAAATATCAAAAGATGAAATCAACAGGGCCTATAAGATTGTGGACCCGGAGGTTATAAATGACCTGAAACGGGCTGCCGAAAGAATTGAAAAATTCGCTCGGATTCAGAAAAACTCCATCTCTCCCGTGGAAGAAGAAATCTCTCCCGGCGTTATTCTCGGGCACCGCATAATCCCCGTGTCCTCCTGCGCCGCTTATGTGCCCGGAGGGCGCTACCCCCTGCCTTCTTCTGCTCTTATGTCCATTATTCCTGCCAGGGTGGCCGGGGTAAAAAGGATAGCCGCCTGCTCCCCGCCCGATAAAAACACCGGCAGCATACATCCGGCCACGCTGGTTGCCATGGATATGGCCGGCGCCCACGAAATTTACTGCATGGGCGGGGCCCATGCCATTGGAGCCCTGACTTTCGGCACCGAAAGCATAGCTCCGGTGGACATCATAGTGGGCCCCGGCAATCAGTGGGTCACCGAAGCCAAGCGACAGGTGAGCGGCATGGTGGGAATTGATTTTCTGGCCGGCCCCAGCGAGGTGCTGGTAATAGCCGACTCTTCCGCCAATCCCCGCTTTATTGCCGCCGACCTGCTGGCACAGTCGGAACACGACCCACAGGCCCGGGGAATACTGATCTGCACCGACGAAGGTCTGGCTGAAAGGGTAATGAAGGCGGTTGACGATTTCCTCTCCACCCTTGAAACCGCCGCCGTCGCCCGGAAGGCCTGGGAAGACAACGGGGAAATCATCCTTGCGGATTCCCTGGAGGAAGCGGCGGCCCTCTCCAATGAGATTGCGCCCGAGCATCTGGAATTGCATGTGGCGAATCCGGCCGAGATTATTGACAAACTGGTCAATTATGGTTCACTCTTCATCGGCAGCTTTGCCGCGGAGGTTTTTGGGGATTACGTATCGGGTACCAACCACATTCTGCCAACCATGCAGGCCTCCCGCTATACCGGGGGAGTATGGGTGGGAACCTTCGTAAAGGTGGCAAGTTATCAGAAAATCTCAAAAGAAGGGGCGCGACTTCTGGCCCCGCTTGCCAGTCGCCTCGCCAGGCTGGAAGGCTTAATGGCGCACAGGCTGGCGGCCGAGGTAAGGATGAACCAGGGGTTCCTCTAATAAAAAAACTCAATGCAATGCACACACCGGGAAGCGCCGGAAATAAGATTAAAATTTCAAACAAATCTATTCAATATGCAGCTTTTTTAATTTGTATGCGACCTGATAATATTCGATTTTAAATCCCTTTTCCTTCAAAATGTTGGATATTTTTCTCGGCCCCAGGCCTTTTTTTCGCAAGCACAAAATGATTTTTTGAAGAACTTCTTCGTCATTTTCAACATTCTCTGAAATTATATGGCCCGGTTCCAGTTCCTCGTTTTCACACCTGTCTTCACATTCTAAAAGATCAAACGGTATATTGTCGACGTCGATCAGTGCAGAAACTTCCGATCTGCTGTTTACATCGCTTATGATGGGTACGGCGGCATCGATACTGGCATTGACTATATCTCTGAATTGCCTTATGTTTCTCGGATAATAGGCGTTCAGTAAAATTCCCTTTGCGGCGTTGGAGAAATTCACCTTTAATTTTATTTTGTATCTTTCATATGCTCTCTTTTCGTAATTTTCCTTGAAACATTTTAGCAATTGTTCTTTTTCAGATAACGGCCTCTCTCGTAAAGGCGGCAATTTAATTTCATACTGGGCCAATCTCTGATAAAGTTCCGGAAGCAACACATTTTTCAAATTTTTTGTAGAAGCAGCCACTATGATTACATCAATATCTATTTCTTTTCGCCCGCCTATTCTTCTGATCTTTCCCGTCTCCAGCGCCTTGAGCAACATAGTCTGGTAATGCTCCAGCGCATGGGCTTCGTCCAGAAAAAACATGCCTCCATTGGCAAGCTCCAGTAATCCTCTTTTCTCTACTGCCCCCGTAAAAGCTCCCTTTTCAGAACCAAAAATTTCTATTGCAGCGATATCCGGATTTGTAAATTGAGCGCAATTAACTTCTATAAACGGTGCATCCGGGCTTAAAACCCCTATCTTTTTTGCGAAATAATACATGGCTTTTACGAACATCGTTTTACCTGTGCCCGACTCGCCCACTATTACCGCATGTCTGGGCCCTCCCAGCGAACCTATGGCACGCTGTGCTTTTATTACGGCGTCCCTCAGGCTTCCATTTTTACCTATAATTGGTTCGAAGGCATCGTTTACTTTACTTAAAGCAAGTTCTATTTCCAGTGATTCAAGTTTCTGGCTCAGCTCTTCTATTTCCGTCACATCTCTGAAGGTAGCCACACCGCCTCTAAACTGGTCGTTAATTATTAAAGGTACAGCATTGACTATGTATTTCCTGCCGTCGTCGTGTTCTATCTTCACGTCCAAAAGAGGTTTTTTAGTCTTCAGCACTTCTATAAGAGCAGCTTTCGGATAAAATTTACTTATATGTTCCCCCACCATGCCTTGCACGGTGGAATGGGCGTAGCAGGCCGAGGCTTTGTTTACAAAAAGCAGTGTCCCTTTTTCGTCAACTACGTTTATACCTTCACGTAAATTATCGAGTATTGTATGAAGCATGATTAATTCTTCATCTTTGCTGAATTTGGTCCTCACTGCTTTCACCTCTAAGTTAAAACATAAAATTCTATTTTATTGCCGTTTATGGCGGCAGCGCATCCCTTACCGTTTACATCGCTGCCATCCGAAACAATGATACCATTAGGAATAGAAAGATCAATTATTTTCATTGCCATTTGAAGCAATGTTTTTATGTCGCCCGTGCCGGCCTGGGCAAGATCCAAGATACGTGCCGCCTCTTCCGGATTACCTTCAATTACAACGCCAGGCCCTCCCGGATATGCTGCGAGGCTGAGGTTGTTTCCTATATACTCACTAAAACCGTCAGCCGACGAAATGATTTTTCTGGGGTTCCCTATTATTCCCCCCGCAGGCCCCTTTATCCCCGGAACAGAAATGGTTACGCCAAGAGCCAAGATATGTTCGGGGGCTTTAGGGCAGATATACTGCGCAAGGCTATAATCAAGTTCCAAGCCGTCGTTTACTCTGTCTAGCCGGAAATTTTTGATTGCATTATTCAACTCTTCTTTAGCCTCTGTAATAAAATAAAATGGACAGATACCTGCGACTATCACAGGATATCCATCCAGAGTTTCAGATTTAAATATAAAACTTGCAAGATTCATATATCATGTCCTCCGGCTGAATATTGTTTTCTGACTGCTTTTGAGACCTCTTCAACAAGGATTTCCACGTCCTTAACCTCATTGCCAATACATTCTATCAAAGCCCGGGTCGCTTCAGTCGCTTCTATGTAAGGGCCGGGGACATTGGCTACAATGCATCCCGATTTTTCTCCGCAAGTTAATCTGGACCACAAATGCCCGTTGGAACCGAACAGTTCTCTGTAAGAGGCCCTGGGCAAAGCCTTCATAAGGGCAGTGTGGGTAAAGTCACCGGCTAATGTAGGAATGTATCTGCGGCCCCCTCCGGTGCCTCCAATTAAAATTATTAAATCAGGCTTTTCCTGTAAAACTTTTTCTAATCTCTGTATAATATCGCTTTCCTTATCTATTACCGGTTTTTCCCGCTTTACTTCACATTCCGGAAATTTTTCAAGTATGATGCTCATTATCGCAGGGCTGTTAGTATCCAACACCGTCCCGCTTAATATCTCATCTCCCGTTGGGATTATTACGGCTTTTTCTATCAAGTTCCAACCACCTTTCCCTTGCGCAGCCGTTATATTCGCCTTTGGGAATTTCTTCTACCGAAACTTCAACAGACTTTTCTGCCGAGTCAATTCTCATGACATCACCAGCCGTGATACCGGAAACCGTGGAAACAGCCTTAATTATTCCCTTTTCATCTTTATATATAGCTTCCGGCGCAAGGCCGTATATGTCCATTTCAACGGAATCCGCCGTTACGCCTATTACCCGAACGGGCCTGTTAATTAGATTCTTTACCGCCAGTTCCAGCTCAAAAGGTTTTAATCCTTTTACTTTTATACCGGTTATCTTCACAATTGTCTTATCGACATAAACTATCACACGGCTGCCGCCCAAAAGTCGTTCACCTCAATTTAAATTTAAACATATAATTTCAATTTAGTCACTATCTTTTTAGAGTCAATTAAAACCGGCTCAACCACTCCCGGGATTATTTCGTCTGCTTTTTCTAAAATTTTTTCTTCACTCATCGGCTCACCGACGGTATTGAACCGTTCGATGTCAATTCCAACACTTTTCAGTTCTACTCTGGCTTTTTCAGTGATATTATCAACCGCCACAGGGGAGCCGTACGCCTTTGCTACAGCCAGGACCGCAGGGGAACATCCCAGATGTAAGCCTGGTATCATACCCGCTTTCAGAGCCTGCAAGATATACTTTGCAAGCACTTTTTTCGGAGCGACAATGCACGGAATATTTGCTTTTAGTGTTTTCGCGTACTCTCCCGAACCATGTGCGGAATCCCCCGCCCTAAACTGGCGGGTGGGGAAAACCCTGCCAAACTTTTCCGCCACAGTCATCCCTATGCCGACGGATATGACCTCACCCGTCAGGCCAAAAACAACGGCCTCGTCTTTCATAATCTGCAGCTGGCCGAGTATGGGCAGCAGTATTTCCTCCATGGTAACCGCATTCATCATTTCGGTGGCAGAATTATTGTTTATGGCCCTGCCTGTCATCACCGCATTGTGAACGGGTATCAACTTTTTGGCGGGGTTCGGGCCCCGGAAAAGCTTCCTGCCTTTATAATACTTTTCCCACTGTAAAAGGTGCGGCTCCTCATTTATTAATTCCGGGGTGACCGGCATTTCCTCCATGTAAAGGATCCCGAATTCTTTATGCACAGTTCCAATGTCACCCGCGGCCATAGCTATAATTGCTCCCTCAACCATTACACCGTCACTGGTCGTGGTTACAGCGTTCATGTCAAATACATTAATCCCTACCGGACCGTCTACAACTTTTGCTATGGCGTGAATGGCTTCTTCTATGTTGGTGCCCGCCGCCTCTATATCATTTTTATCCACGAAGACTATGTTGATGGGGGTGCCCTGTTTTGGCCCCGTCCCCTGTTTAATAAATCGAACCACTAACTCTCCCATATTATCCCCCCCTCTAGTGCCTTCCTATTGGAGGCCTTCTGTCTTCTATATCCTTTATGCCGGCCAGTTCCACTTCTTCCGTGGGGTGAATGATATTTATCACCTCTAGAATGGCCCGCCTGGGGTTGCCGTCCTTATCTATGCCCTTTACAATCACCGTATGCATGGTTTCGGGGACTCTCGGCATTACGATAACCTCAACCTTTTCTATGTCTCTGTCTTTCGAAATCTCTTCCACGGCAAATTCAATCCTGCCGGTCCTCAAAGACTGCATTTTTGCCGATTTCAGGTTTTCTATCCCTTTGATTTCCAGGACTTTGCTGGGCGACTGTTTTAACACGGCGGACTGCATCTTCAATTTGAATTCCGGCAAGCTAGTGTGCATCAACTTCAAAATCATCGCCTCCCCATATTAATTTAAGTCTGTTATTTTCGTCAAATTCCAGCTCCAAATCTTCCTCCAAAATTTCAATATCCGACCTATTTTTCACCTGACTGATAGCCGCTCTTGTTAAATAGAGTTCTTCAAGGTGAAGGGTGTTTTTAATTATGCCGAGTTTCACCTCTTCGGGGTGGAGGTTTCCTATGGTCTTTAATGCGGTTTTAATGGCTTCACGGTCGTCTGGCATGATAACAGGAATTTTGCCTCTTTCCAAATATGTGGTGGGAATGATATTGGCATAAGTTACATCAAAGTCTATCCTGTCAAAAAGTCGCCGGGTGGTTATATCAGCAAGGCCTATCCCCAGGGCGTTTCCATAGGAATTTTCATCCAGATCCAGCGCAATTATTTTATTTATCCTGGGAAATTCAGGCTCTTTTTCTCCAAAAACCCTGATACGCCCGATCACCTTGGTATCCATCCCTGTGCCGCTGTACATTTTCCCTATCTTCTGCACTACGAGAACATCCAGCTCTTCTACCGGAAGTTTTGGCACAAGGGTCTTTGCTTCCTTTAAAAGAAGTTTTTCCTCTCTTTCAAAATCTGAGGGAAGTAAGGCTTTCAGTTTATAAGTCTCATCTCTGGAGTTTTCCAGAATGGCCAGGCCGAAAAGAATAGGTGCTTTATTTAACGCCACGCCTGCCGCTTCGGGTATCGTAGCGGCAAGGCCGCCTGCGTGCATCGCCGAACATCCCTTGTGCTTGCCCAGACCCACCGCTATCATTTTTAAAAGACCGCTTTCTATCTCACCGCTAAAGTCCGTATGGGGTTTTACCCTGTTGACCACGACTATTCCGTCGGAATTATACGCTATTTTATCCATGTAGACCTTAACGCCCTTCGATGTCTGGCCTAACTCCACTACCTCCATGCTGGATAGAACAGGCGCGCCCACAGATTTTTCGGTAATCCCCAGCTTTTCAAGAACTCTTACCTGACCCTCTGCCGTGGCACCCCCGTGACTTCCCATCGAAGGTACTATAAAAGGCTCTGCGCCAAATGATTTAAGATATTCGCAGACAGTCCGGATTATTTTTTGTATGTTGGCAATCCCTCTGCTGCCGGCGGTAACAGCTATCCTCATACCGGGCTTTACAATGTCCTGAACTCGAATTGCCGAAAACTGCCTGTGTATTTCTTCCTCTATGTTTTCTATCTTATCAGTATTAAATTTCTGTCTTATCCTGCAAACTCTGGGTATGTTCAAAAAAATCACCTTCCCTACTTACCGCCCATCAACATTCGGGGCAGAAACATTGATATGTCGGGAATATATGTTATCAGCATCAGCGCCGCAACCATGGCCAGAATAAATGGTACCACTGCTTTTGATATGCGCTCTAAAGTCAATTTGCCGATTCCGCATGCCACGAATAAATTCACGCCCAGAGGGGGAGTCACCATACCGATGGCGAGGTTCACCACCATGATGATGCCGAACAATATGGGGTCCACCCCGATTTTGATCATCAGGGGAATAAATATCGGTGCAAGGATTATTATGGCTGCATTTGTTTCCATGAAACAGCCCACGATCAGGAGAAGGATGTTTACAAGCAGAAGTATCACATAGGGATTGCTGGAAAGATTGATAAAACCTTGGGCTATTGCTTCCGGAATGCGCTGGCTTGTCATTATCCAGCCGAACACCTGGGCCGTCGCTATTATGAACATTACCACCGAGGTGCTTACAGCCGTATTTACAAATATTTTCGGCAGGTCCTTTATTTTTAACTCCCTGTAAATGAGGAAGCCCACCAGAAATCCATATACTACCGCTACCGCAGCCGCCTCGGTCGGGGTAAATATGCCGCCGTATATTCCGCCGAGAATGATAATCGGCATCAGAAGCGCCCAGAAGGCATCCTTTATGGCTTTGAGCAAATCTATAAACGAAGAACGTTTTTCACTGCCCCGGTATCCTCTTTTTTTAGATATAAGGTATGACACAATCAGAAGCGACAGGCCCACTACTATACCGGAACCGAAGCCGCCCAGAAAAATTGAACCAATGGAAACCCCTCCGACCACACCGTAAGTTACCATAGGGATGCTCGGAGGAATGATAACGCCTATTGCGCCCGCAGCTGCCATAACCGCAGCCGCAAATCCGATATCATACCCCGCATCTACCATTGCCGGAATGAGTATCGAGCCAATCGCCGCCACTGTGGCCGGCCCCGAGCCCGAAATTGCTGCAAAAAACATGCAGGTAACTATACCGACGAGTGCAAGCCCTCCAGGTAAACCTCCTACGATTTTATTTGCGAGATTTATCAGCCTCCTTGAAATACCGCCCGTTTCCATAAGGGCCCCGGCCATCATAAAAAACGGTATTGCCATCAGGGGAAAAGAATCCGTTGCAGTAAACATTCTCTGGGCGACAACCATCAGGGGTATCTTGCTGTATGTCGACAGCGCCAGAATCGAAGAAAGTCCCAGTACCACTGCTATCGGGAGCCCTATGATTGCAAGAACCGCAAAACTCCCAAAAAGTATCCCGGTCATATCCTATTTAGCCTCCCTTGCTGAAGGTCTGGAAATCCTCACCATTATTTGAAGAAATCTGATTGCCATTAAGAGCATTCCTGTCGGAATCGCCGAATAGGCCCACCACATTGGTATCCGCATGGCCGGCGAAACCTGATCGTTGACTATCTGTTTTTGGATAATGCCCAAACTTTCTTTAAAAACTATGAGGCAAAAAATTATACTTAAGATAATTGCGAGATACTGGACAAATCTTTTCAATTTTTCCGGTAAAATCATGGTGAACGCTTCCACCCCTATATGAGCCCCCCTTTTCACTCCGATGCTGGCGCCCAAAAACGATGCCCAAACCAGCACATACCGGGATAGCTCTTCCGACCAGGGAAGGGAAACCTTCAACACAAACCTGCATATAACCTGCCAGAAAACCACCACGGTCATTATGGAGAGCAGTATGACCACCAGAAACTCTTCTATGTTATTGAAAATTTTACTGACTTTTTCCATCTCTGAAAACCTCCGTACCTCTAATAGAGAAGGCAGGCGCTCACCTGCCTTCCGCTTACTTCTGGGCATCTATGACCTGCTTTATGAGCTCCGGTGTTATGTCGCCCTCAAATTGCTTGTACACCGGCTGAACCGCGTTGACAAAGGCTTCTTTGTCAGGTTTGTTAATTTTCATGCCCTTTTGCTGCAATTCATTCTCGAGTTTTGCGTTCATATCATCCAGCAATTTTCTCTCATAATCCCCGGCTTCCACGGCGGCCTCTTTTATGGCATTTTGCACATCGGGACTTAAGCTCTCGAAAAAGCTCCTGCTTATGAGAAGAGGCGCCGGTGCATAGAAGTGACCGGTTAAAGATAAGTACTTTTGCACTTCATAGAATTTTGATGTCTCAATTATCGGCAGAGGATTTTCCTGGCCGTCTATTGTCCCCTGCTGGAGAGCCGTAAACAGCTCACCAAAGGCCATCGGTGTGGGGTCCGCACCCAGCACTTTAAATGTTGCCATGTGCACGGGGTTTTCCATTGTTCTTATTTTCATTCCTTTAAGATCTTCGGGTTTTTCTATGGGTTTCTTGTTATTGGTAACATGTCTGAACCCGTTTTCAAAATATGTAAGCCCTATAATGCCCTGATCCTTTAAACTGTCGAGCAGCTGTGTTCCTACAGGGCCGTCGACCACCGCTCTGGCAGACGCGGTATCTTTGAAAATGAATGGTAAGTCAAATACAAAAAACTTCTTCGTAAAGCTCGACAGAGGAGCTGTCGAAACAAGCGTCATCTCAAGAGTACCCAGTTGTAAACCTTCAACCATGTCCCTTTCGTTGCCCAGCTGGGAACTGTGGAAGACCTCCACTTTTACCTTCCCATTGGTTTTCTGACTCACCAGTTCCGCAAATTTCTCCAGACCGAGTTGATATGGATGAGTTGGAGCCAGAACATGTCCTACTCTAATGCTTATCTGATCTTGACTTTCACCGCCGCTCTGGCTGTTTTGATCTGTTTGAGTTGATTCAGACTGCTGTTTTCCACCTCCGCATCCAGCCAGCAGCGACAGCGATAAGAGTGAGACTAACAAAATTGCAAGGATTTTTTTTAACATAGTTTTACCTCCCCTTGATTTTTTGACTTTATGCCACTGGATAAATATAGATAAGCAAATTTCATGCCATGTCTTATATTTTTTTGTTTGATCGGGATAAAATGGGACAAATTGGTTTTTAATTTGTTATAAAATGTTATAATATGTTATAAAAAATATTTGTCAGAAATTATTTCTAACAGTTCCATTTTTTTGCAGATAACTTGGCCTGTTTTTCTTAAAACGGTTTATAATAATACAAAAATTAATTTAAATTTAATGGCCACTAAATCCAATAATATATTGACAAAAAATGGCGTTAATATAATATTTTCTTGAGGTGTCATTATGGATTTGATAAAAACTTACAGCAATATAATCAAGAAAAACCTGGATAAACCCGACCGGACTTCAAAGCTTATCAAATTCGGGCTTGACGCGGCTTACAGGTATGTGACCCTCTTCCCCGACAGAAAATTGCCCAAGTCGTTGCAATACCTGAATAAACTTTGCTTGAAAAACATAAGGGAACCGCTGATCTGGCCGCAAAATTCAGCATGGGTCAATATTTTTGCCCCCACCGAATTCCTGCACGCCATGGATGTACAGCCCCTCTTCATCGAAGCCTATTCTTCCTTCATGTCGGGATTTCTGATAGAAGACGCCCTTATAGACAAAGCCGAATCGGCCGGAATATCAAACACTCTTTGCAGTTTTCACAAGGCGTTTCTGGGTTCCGGAGAGCTTAATATTTTGAAAAAGCCGAAGATGGCCATAACCACTTCTATGATCTGCGATGCAAACATAAACACTTTCAGGTACCTGTCGGAGAAATACGATATCCCTCTTTACATAATCGATATCCCCTGTGAATATAACCGGGACTCCCTGGAGTATGTGAAAAAACAGCTTAAAGAAATGGCCGTTTTAGTCGAAGAAGTTTTTGACAGAAAACTGGATATAGACAAATTAAGAGAAATAGTGATCCGGGAAAATCAGACGAAAGCATTGATAAACGAGTATATTGAAAATTTGAGACAAAGGTGTCTGAATTCAACCATGACCTTTGAGCTTTACATGCTGTTCACTTCTCATGTTTTTTTGGGCAGGGAAGACACCCTCAAATTTTATAAAATGCTGACGGCTGACATTAAGAGGGCGCCTGTGAGAAACGGTGGCGGTATATTTTTTATTCACCTGCCGCCGCTGTTTGAAGAGAGTTTTAAAGAATGCTTCAATTTCGGTAAAGAGTTTCACATCCTCGGATGCGACTTAAACTATGATTTTCTGGATGAAGTGGAATACGGTGACCCTTTTGAAGGCATTGCAAAAAAGATGATTTTAAATGTGTACAACGGCAGCATTGAAAGAAAAATTGAAGCCCTTTCAAATATAATTGACAGGATAGAACCCGACGGCATAATTCAGTTCTGCCACTGGGGCTGCAAGCAGTCCATCGGAGGGGCGGGGTTGTTGAAGGATTATTTCAAAAGAAGAAATATTCCTTTCCTGGCGGTTGACGGTGATGTAATAGACAAGAGAAACAATCAGCATGGCCAGTTAAAGACAAGGCTTGAAGCATTTCTTGAGATTATTAAGAGAAGGTGACAGAATGACAGGATATGTATGCAAATATACTCCCGTTGAAATAATCAGAGCTTTCGGTGAGGAAGTGTGCAGGATAGAGCCAGAGGTAAAGTCCGTCGAAAGAGCCATGAGTCTAACCCATCCCAATATGTGCAGCTTTATGAAGGCGACTTTAGAGGAGGTAATTGAAAAAAATATAAACGAAATCATCCTGGTAAATTGCTGTGACAGCATAAGAAGACTATACGACATATTAAAAGGGAGGGTAAAATTCATACATATAATCGACCTGCCCAGAAAGATGACAGAAAGCGCCTACAGCCTTTTTCACAGGGAACTGCTTCATTTCATAGGGGCTTATGAAGCCTACACGGGCAAAAAGTTTGATCTTGATAAGTTTAAAGAGATTTTGGCGGAGTACAAAATGCAAAATGCTCACACGAGCGAATGCGTTGCGGTTTTGGGAGCCAGATTAAACCATGAGGTTATAGAAAACATAAAAAAAAGGTGCAATCTGGATGTGGTGAATTTAACGTGTACCGGCACAAACAGGCTTTCAAAAGTTGACCAGGAGGACGACCTGATTTTCAGCTATGCAAAAGCGCTTTTGAATTCCAGTCCATGCATGAGGATGGCGGAGGATAGATTGAACTTTTTAGATGATTTTAATTTAAAGGGAATAATATACAACACAATTAAATTCTGCGATTTTTATTCCTTTGAGTACGCATCCCTAAAAAACTCTTCGAATATTCCCATATTGAAAATAGAAACCGACTATTCGGATTCAAACAGCGGGCAGGTCCTGACCAGAGTAGACGCCTTTTTAGAATCCATCGGCGCCAAAAAGTCCACCGCCCATCCTGTAAAAAGCGGCTATTTTGCCGGCATTGACAGCGGGTCCACTTCCACCAATGTGGTAATAATAGATGAAAATAAAAATATAATCTCCTATTCAATCGTGCCTACCGGTGCAAGGGCGCTGGAGAGCGCCCGGGAAGCTTACCGTATAGCACTAAAAAAGGCCAATTTAAAAGAAGAAGATATTGCTTATGCGGTTTCTACCGGCTACGGCAGGATAAGTATTCCCTTTTCGGATAAATCCGTTACCGAGATAACCTGCCACGGCAGGGGCGCTTTCTATTTAGATAGGGGTGTGAGAACCGTAATCGACATCGGCGGGCAGGACAGCAAGGTGATCAGGCTGGACGATACCGGGAACGTGACGGACTTTGTCATGAATGACAAGTGCTCTGCGGGGACCGGGAGATTTCTGGAGGTTATGGCCAGGGCCCTGGAGGTTTCCATTGAGGATATGGCAAGGGAAATCACAGATTTTAAAGAGGATATAGTGATAAGCAGCATGTGCACCGTTTTTGCGGAATCGGAGGTAATTTCCCTGATAGCCCGGAACAAAGATAAAAACGATATCATAAGGGGCCTGCACAGGTCGGCGGCGTCAAGGGCGGTTTCACTTTTAGACAGAATAGGAAGGTGCGGAAAATACATGATGACAGGCGGAGTCGCCAAAAACCGCGGTGTGGTTTCGGAAATCCAGCACCGTATAGGGGAGCAAATCATAATACCCTTTGAGCCGCAAATAGTGGGCGCTCTTGGCGCGGCGCTGATAGCCGCCGGGGAAAAATAGCCGCAGGGCCTGCAGGAAAAACGTATTTTTTTAATCCATAATTTAATACCAACCAGATGCTGCCGTAAATAATATAATTATATAACACCATCAGAGGGGGGCCATATATGTCGCCGCGAATCGCCATTGCCGTGTCGGCCCAGGGTTACGGCAACGAGGCGGCCTTTGACTACAGGGCCGAAAGGACCGGGCATATTGTTATCAAGCCCCGTGACGGGCGGGAATTTTTAAATCTGCTCTCAGAGCTTTCGCGCAGCCGCGGCCTTATACACATTGTCAAGATATTCAGTCACTCCTACCCCCGGGGCATCATAATGACCAACTGGAGCGGGTTTTACGACGAACCGGGACCTCATGACACAAACCGCGCGGCCTATGTCGGTAATCTGGCAGCAAGAATACAGAAGGGAGAAATTATATTTTCCGTCGACTCTCAAATACTGATGTTCGGCTGCAATCTGGCGGGGAATTTTTCTAAAAAGCTTTCCGCCGCTACGGGAGGGACAGTCATAGCTTCGGCCGGCGGCACCTACCCGGAAATCCGCGGGGGGCTGGAAACCGGAGTGTTCATTTCCACCTCGCGGTGGGAGGCATATAAAAACGGGAGCTTCGCTTACAGCGCGGGCAAAAGGTTGCGGGCGTGGTAGTACACCAGTAGGATTACATGTTTTGCTTCTGATTCATATTCAGCTTAACCCCTAAAAGAAGACCGCGCCTCACTTTTACAGTCGCTTTTTCCCCCAAAAATACGTTGCTGATCCCTCTGGAGGACCCCAGGGGGAGGGTCTCTTTTTTCAGGGGATAGTAAAGCCCCACGGTCTCTATCTCCTCCGCTTCGGCACCCAGAGGAATTAAAGACAGCAAATCCCCCTTCTGCCCTGAAATTTCTTTTTCGCCCTGGATCAGAAACATCTCCCAGTTTTCCCCAGCCATCTTTACCTCCAGGCCTCTTTTTTTAAAATTCACCAACAGCAACATGTTGGCCAGGCTGTGGTCGGGCCTGTCCCCCACCCCCGCAAGTATTACTGCTTCCGAAGCCCCCTTTTGCAGTGCAATCTCCAGTGCCAGTTCCGTATCGGTGAAATCCTTTTCCGGAGGGAATTTTATCCTCTCAATTTTCATGGCCTCTATTGTCCTTAGGTCGTCGCGTGATATGGAATCCATGTCTCCCACAACAGCGCCGGGTTTTAATCCCATTTGAAAGGCATGGTAGACGCCGCCGTCGGCGCATATAATTATATCTGCCCCGGCCAAATGCCTTTTTACGGCGTCGTAATTCTTTATATCACCACCTGCAAAGATCACTGCTTTCATAAGACATCCCTTCATTCGCGTGATTATTACCATTATATCATTATACCACTTCAAACCACCGTCGCATATACGCTCGACTTGTGAACGGTGCGCTGTTTATGGTATAATTTACTATCGGAGGCATGATTATTTTGAATTCAATCAAATTTAAGTCCGTATCACTCTGCAACGAAATAAATTTAAATCATGTGGCCAGGCACTTCGGTTTTGAGAAAAAGTTCCAGTGGGATGAACCTTTGATTTTATCACCTCAGCAATTAAGCGGCATCATTAAGATACCCGAAGGAAAATATGCCTATATTTTTTCTTTCGGTACCATAGTATTTTTGAATTTTGAGCATCACGAAATGGCCGATCTTGTGGATTATCTAAAAAAGAACGAAAAGGAGCTTGTGAATGCCACTTTCGATTTTTTCGACGACTACAGCCTTGAGATAAGACCGCAAGAAGAGTTTTCCGTAAACTATAACAGCATGGTGGCTCCTGAGTTAAAAGAATTTTACGTGGAAATTATCTCTGTGATCCTGGCGAAGTCCGCCGCCCTCGACCGGATAGAGTTCGGTATAAACGAACTTTTGGACGAAATCGAAGACATAATATACTTTTTGCAAAAGGGGCATTTGAACATTTCCGATGAAAAACTTGCAAAGGTGTCGGGAAAAATACTTGGGTTCAAATACAATACCATTTCTTACGTGATGTTGCTCGACAGACCCAATATAACCTGGATCAGCGAAGAAAATCAAAACCTCTACACCGAACTGGAAGATTTGTTCGAACTGGAAGACAGGTATGAGAAAATCCGCCATAAAACCGAAACCCTCCTGGACATCACAGAAGTCTTTACAGGTCTTGCACATGCAAAAAGAGGGACTCGTCTTGAATGGATGGTAATCATACTTATATTTACGGAAATACTCTTATCCATTTTTATGTACATCTGGAAGTGACATCCTCCACACAGAAGTTTTTAGATTTCGTCGATAATGAATACAAAAAACGCAAATAATAAACTCAAGTAATTACCGGAGGTGTTATCATGGGAACCATAAATCCCCATATATTTCGCCAGTACGACATAAGGGGGGTTGTGGGCGAGGACCTGAACGAAGAGGTGGCAAATACTCTGGGCAGAGCCTTTGGTACCTTTGCGCTTGATAAAGGTGAAAAAAAAGTTGTGGTGGGCAGCGACAACCGTGCATCCTCCCCAGCCCTCAAACAGGCCCTGATAGAAGGCCTCCTGACCACCGGATGTGATGTGGTGGACCTGGGGACGGTCGTAACGCCCGTATTCTATTACTCACGCATACGGTATAATATCAATCCCGGAATCATGGTGACCGCCAGCCACAACCCGCCGCAATTCAACGGGTTTAAAGTGGGGTTCGGTCCCGGGACTCTGTACGGCGACGATATCCAGAACCTCAGGGTCATGATGGAAAAAGGCGTTTTCGCTTCGGGAAAGGGAAAACTCTCATATCAGGACCCGACGGAAGATTACATATCCATGATATGCGACAGAATCCACCTCTCCAAAAGACTCCGGGTGGGAGTGGACTGCGGCAACGGCACTGCTTCTTTGTTTGCGGAAAAACTTTTTACACGGCTGGGAGTGGATGTTTATCCCATTTACTGCACTTCCGACCCGAATTTTCCCAACCATTTTCCCGACCCCGTAAAACCTGAAAACCTCAGTGACCTGAAAGACCTTGTATTAAAGGAAAACCTGGACGTGGGAATCGGCTTCGACGGTGACGGAGACCGCATAGGCGTGGTCGATGACAGAGGAAACGTCATCTTCGGGGATATGCTTATGATTCTCTTCTGGCGGGAAATACTGCCGAAACACCCCGGCGCTACAGCCATAGTGGAAGTAAAATGCTCCCAGGCCCTGGTGGAGGAAATACGAAAACTGGGCGGGAATCCCATGTTCTACAAAACCGGCCATTCGCTGATTAAGGCCAAGATGAGAGAAATTGGAGCGGTATTTACCGGTGAAATGTCCGGGCACATGTTCTTTGCGGATGAATACTACGGTTTTGACGACGCCCTTTATGCGGCTTCAAGGCTTCTCAGAATCCTTTCTCGCTCCAGTAAAAAATTATCGGAGCTTTTGGCCGATGTACCGCATTACTATTCGACTCCCGAACTCCGGGTGCCCTGCCCCGACGAAGAGAAATTCCAAAAGGTGGAAGCCGTAAAAAAATATTTCCGGGGAAATTATCCCATGATAGAAGTGGACGGAGCCCGGGTGATATTCGCCGATGGATGGGGCCTTGTCCGGAGCTCCAATACGGGCCCGGAGCTTATTGTGAGGTGTGAAGCAAAAACCAGAGAAGGGCTTGAAAAAATAAAGGATGAAATGAAAAAAGCCTTGAGTCCATTGAAACTATTCTAAAATAATTGACTTCGGTCACCCTTCTCTCATTTTTAACTATATTTACAGCATATTAAAAATTAGGATGCAAGCTGTGAGCTTGTCATCCTAATTTTATCCTTTCACGGACCCCGCAGTGAGCCCGGCTATTACTCTGTTCCGAAATATCAAAACCATCACTACAGGGGGCAATGTTACCATCACAGACGCAGCGGCTACAGTATCCCAGGGAACAAAGTGCAGGCCCGGAAACATTGCAATACCTACGGGAACGGTTCTCGCCGCTTCATTATACGTAAATGTAAGTGCCAGGACAAATTCATTCCATGCGTTTATAAATATTAAATTTCCAATGTAATCAGTGACGTCGTATCCTGGGTTCATTCATTTTATATCGCTCATCAAAGCTCTTATATATTCCAGCGCACCGATCGCCGCCTGGTCTTGGTCGGGAAGCGGCAAACATTCAAAGGCTATGGCGCCATCGTATCCTATCCCCTTTAAGGCTTTTAATACGTTAATAAAATTTACATGCCCTTTACCGGGATACCACCGGTTGCTGTCGGCAAAATGCACATGGCCCAAAAATCCTCCGGCCAATTCAATGCTTTCCTCTATAGCGGGCTCCTCGATGTTCATATGAAAGGTGTCAACGTGAAGTCTGACGAATTTTGAATTTAATTTATTTATCAGCTCCAGCCCTTCCTGCACGTTATTTATAAAATTCGTCTCATAACGGTTGATTGCCTCTACGACCAGGTATACGTTGTTTTTTTCGGCGTGTTCTAAAACTCTTTTAAAGCACTCCAGGGCATAACCTTCATATTTTCTATATTCTTTTATATCCGGAATTTTTCCCCTCATAGAGCCGATAATGACCTTTGCATTAAATTCTCTGGCTATATAGATATGATCGATAATCCTCTCTACCGCTTTTTCCCTGACATCGCTATTTGTGTCGGTAAAGCTCAATCCGTCCAGTACGTACCCCATACCGGTCCCCAATGTGGACACATTGATGCCGTTTTCTTCACATGTCTTTAATATGTCTTCCACATCAAGGTTTTTTGGGTCTTTTACGTGTATTTCCACCGAGTCGTAGCCGATTCCGGCGGCTTTTTTTATGTTTTCCCGGTAACCGCCTCTCAAAACTATCGGGGCATTTTCCCCCGCTTCCTTTGCTATGGATATACTCAATTTCATCAATTTTACCTCCGTGAATTACGGGTTTTTATTCAAAATATGGTTTACCGCTCTATTTTTACCGGCTTGCCCTCTGCAAGGGACCTCCCGGCCGCAAGCCCTATAAGCACGGGCTCCAGCCCGTCTTTTCCTGTGACAGGAGGCTTTTTATCATTTTCTATGCAGTCGATAAATGCCCTCATTTCCTCAACATAGGCGTCTTTATATCTTTCCAGGAAGAAATATTTCGGCTTTTCTCCAATAACTCCGTCGAATGTGCTCAAAACGGCGGAACTGGGAGTGTCATTTGCCACGGTTATGCAGCCCTTCGACCCAAACACTTCCACCCTCTGGTCATATCCGTAGACGGCTTTCCTGCTGTTGTCAATTACGCCGAGGGCACCGTTTTCAAATTTTAAAGTTACTATTGCCGTATCCACGTCGCCCGCCTCGCCTATGGCCGGATCAATCAGGACGGCGGCGGTTGTAAACACCTCGGTAACCTCGCTTCCCGTCAGAAATCTTGCCATGTCAAAATCGTGTATCGTCATATCCAAAAATAAACCGCCCGAAACCCTGACGTACTCGATGGGTGGTGGCTCGGGATCCCTTGACGTTATCTTGATGATGTGCAAATCTCCTATCCTGCCCTCTCTGACCATTTCATGGACTTTCCTAAAATTATGGTCGAATCTCCTGTTAAATCCAATTTGAAATTTGACGTTAGCTTTTTCGACCGCTTCCAGAGCCTTTTCGATTCTTGCCAGGTCGAAATCAATGGGTTTTTCACAAAAGATGTGCTTACCCGCTTCGGCGGATTCTATAATCATTTGGGCATGAGTATCCGTTGACGAGCAAATTAAAACGGCGTCTATTTCGGGATCTTCGAGTATGCTCCTGTGGTTTTTATATACATTCATTATGCCTAGACTGGCAGCCCAATCTTTTATCCTGTCCGCATAAATATCGGCAATAGACTTGATTTCCACATGTCTGAAATTTGAAACGATGTTTTCAGAATGCAGTTTCCCGATTCTACCGGCGCCGATTATACCCAGTCTGATTTTTTTACTCATGAAAAACCCCCCTTTTCAACAACTACTTAAAATTTCACTTTTTACTGCCCGATTTAATGTTTTTTTCAGATATAAAGTTCCAATAGCCCTTAAAATTGCCTTCGCCGGCGGTTTTTCAAATACCGGCGAAGGCCTTGTTTCAGTTTTTAATTACAGCTTATGAAACACCCCTATCATTGGCAGTTCATATACCGACTTCCAGCCTTCACTAAGCGGCTCTTTCAGGAAAGGTTTCATTTCTTCTTCCGACCGCAAGGTCACCTTTTCCACAGGCGGCACGGTGCCCGGCGGGAAGGCTTCAAGAATTTGATCATGGAGCAGAGTCAGATATTTCAGTATTGCCGCAATCGGGCGCTTTGCCTTTTTTACAGAAGCTATACTCGGTTTTCCAACAACACCCTGCGGCGTTGCCGCACGTTCTATTGCCGCATGGCCTTCGCCTTCGGACCACCTGTGGGGGCGACCGAAAGGATCAACCGATGTATCAAAATGCCCTTCCGGCAGGAAGCTTTCTCCTTCTGCATCCTGGACCACGTTCATATCTATCATGCCGGGGAACAGCAGGAGCGCCACGGATGTCTCGCTCTCATCGGCGTGCACGAAATGGGTTTCAAAGCTGTCTTCCCTGTCGGTGGGATAGAAGAACTCTCTTACGGCTCTGTGCCAGTCGAGCACCTGGAATATGCCGGGCAGCTGGAATCTCTTCATGAATTCCTGTATGGCCGATTCAAGCATCCAGAGGTGCCCGTGATTGTTGACGAGGATTATCTTCCTGAAGCCGTCGTTCCACAGCCCCAGCATTGTGTATATGACGGTCTCTTCCACCACTTCTTTTGGCATAACAATGGTGCCGGGCATGCCTAGATGGTGGTACGGGTGTCCTCCGTAATTTAAAGGAGGAAATGCCAGGCTTACTTCTCTTCCCTGTTTGGCGGTATAGCGGCGGACACCTTCTAGTATCTGGGTAACCATAAATGTATCGAGCCCGCTGTTGGCATGAAGGCCGTGGTTTTCCGTGCACCCGATAGGAACAAATACTATATCGTTTTTCCTGCGTTTTTCGATTACTTTAACCCTCGGCGTGTTCTGGATATACGTCCCCGGTTTCCCGAGCTCCGATTCGGAAGGAATTTCGTATTCTTTTAATATAGCATCAATCTCTTCTTCCGATGCATCCCAGATCTGTTTTTTTAATCGACCTACCGTATTGTCTTCGAAAATTATGGCGGGATTTCCGGTTAAAAGCCATTTTTTGTCCTTCGGTTTCTCCATCGTCTATCTCCTCCAGACATTTTGCTAATTTATTTTTAAATTTATTTTTAAAATAGATACTCTGAGCATTACATTACTTGGCGATACTTGGGGCTTGGAGCAGTCATAGCTCCGCAATCATATAAGTTTTGCATAGTAACAAGTGGTTTTAATCCATTATACAGGTTATCTTGCACTCTTTCCTGTCGGTCCTGAGCCTTACTATGTTTTCCGGCACCTCTTCCAATTTTATTTTCTTTGTGATCAGAGGTGTCATATCCATGCCGGTAGCCATGCATTCAATTACCCTCGGGAATGTGCCATGCCCGGAATGCCCCTGAGCCCCTATGATTCTGGCACGCCTTACCTGCAGTACTTCTCCTGTCACCGGCATCTTGGCATCGGCCCTTGCCACCACAACAACCGTAGCATTCAGGGTCCTGCCTTCCCAAATAGCTTTTTCTATCCCAGGATATACTACGGTAGGAAGACCTGCGGCTTCAAGGTAAAGGCTGGCGCCGTATCCATCGGTTAATCTCAGAACTTCTTCAGCAAAATCCACTTTTGTGGGGTCTATAACGTAATCCGCCCCCATCTTCTTTCCAAGTTCCGCTCTGGTCTGCGAGGGCTCGGAAAGTATTACTCTTGCCGCTCCGTGCCTCTTTAAAATGGCACATGCCGCAAGACCAATGGGACCGCCTCCGCACACAACGACATTGTCGCCGGGCCTGATGCCCCCGCCTCTTTCTATGACCGCATTGTATGCCACTGAAGTGGGTTCAACCAGGCTTCCGGCGAGGAATATATCATCGCCTCTGTATCTTTTCTTTAAAGGCTCCAGGCTCCAGAGATATTTCGCGGGTAATACAATATATTTTGCAAATGCTCCATTTACATTAAACCCTATTTCATTCAACCTTTCGCAGTGATTGGGCCATCCGTCGGCACAGGGCTGGCATTCGCCGCACCAGAGCATTTCTTCGGCGCACACCATTTCGCCGCCCCTGTACGGCTTGTTGGTTCTTTTGTCGATAGCACCGGGACCCGCCTCCACCACCACTCCGGCGAGTTCGTGCCCCAGGATGCAGGGGAAACCCGTAAGGCCCGGATATAAAATGTATCCTTCCTCGTCGGGCTGGGCCATGTGTACATCGCTGCCGCAAATGCCGCATGCTTTAACTTCGATGAGCACTTCTCCTTTGCCGGGTTTCGGGATGTCGTATTCTCTGATCTCCAGCCTCGGATTTCTCCAAACTTTGCTGCCGAGGTAAGTTTGCTTCCCCTCAATGTCCTTTGCCCCGAGCTTAAAATCCGGTCTTGGATCCCAGTCGGCCACAAGTGTAACCGCTTTCATTTTTGACATAATAAAATCCCTCCATATAGAGTTATTTAAGAGTTATTTGATTTTATTTGGCCAGCTGCCTTCAGACCTCATTGAAAAAGGCCTTAAGGCAAAATGTTCTCTTAATTTTTATAATTAAACTTCTTCATTTATATTTATTTCTATATTTATTTCTATTTGTATATATGTTTACTTCAATTCAAAGTACTTTCCAATAATTTTTTCTGTCTTTTCTCTTGCCGTTTTAATGGTCTTTTCCGGGTCCCATTTCCAGTATTCGGGTCTGAACAATTCTACAGACACCATTCTGTCATACCCTGTTTCTTTTAATGTGTTTAAAATCAGATCCAAATCAATCACACCGTCCCCCGGCCATAACCTGTTTTCGTCTCTTAAAGCGCCCGGCGGTAAGTCTTCCGCATCGTCAACATGAAGTATGAATATCTTATTTGCATCAGCTTTTTTCAGGTCCTCTATTTTTGAATTCATTGCATGAAAATGAAAACAATCCAGCACAACTCCTACGCTATCTCTGTCAACGGCGCTTACAATATCGTACGCCTGGCCAAAGGTGTTCACCGAACAATTCGGATACCCAACAAATTCAAAGGCCAGTTCAATACCATATTTTTCAGCCGTATCCGCAAGATCATTTAAGATTTTAATCGATTCTTCTTTGATTTGTTTTCTGGTATAACCTCCTATATCGAAACTTGGAACAACCACTATTTTTTTGCAGTTGATCTCGCAGCCTGCCCGGCATAAAAACTCCAGATCGGCTTTTATCTTTTTGTAATCAGATTCATTTCTAAAAGTTACAAATTCCAGTGCATTGAAAGCGAAAGGCTTGAGTCTGCTGTGGCTGAAAAAGTTTGATAAATCTTTAAAACTGTAAGTTGTTAAATACTCCTTCAGCTTATCCAGCCTTATTTCAATAAGGTCGTACCCGTATTTTTCGCACAACTTCAAATCCTGTTCAAGATTCGAATTTTTCAATGTGGTCGCCTCATTGAAACAAATCTTCATTTAAATCTCCTCCGCAAAAATTCAAACTCTTCTTTGCTTATCCATAAGGACCGCGCCGACTATAATAAGGCCTTTTACAACCTGCTGCCAGTAAGCGGAAACGTGCAGCAAATCAAGACCGTTATTCAGAACTCCCATAATCAGCGCACCCACTACAGTACCCGGTATTGTCCCGATTCCGCCGTTTAAGCTGGTTCCCCCAATTACCGATGCGGCGATGGCGTCCAGTTCGTACCCGACCCCGGCCGTAGGCTGCCCGGCACTTAATCTAGAGGTCAGAAGTATACCGGCAATTGCGGTCATGAACCCGGCGTAAGTGTAGACCATTATTTTGTACTTATCAACATCGATTCCCGACACTACGGCAGCCTGTTCATTACCTCCGATGGCATAAATATATTTGCCGAATTTCGTATGTTTTAAAAGCACATGTGAAATAACCGCCACTATAATCAATACATAAATTGGAAAAGGTACCCCAAACAAATAACCCCTGCCGATAAAATCGAACGCGCTTGAAAAATTCGTTATGGGCCTGCCATCGCTATAAATCAGTGCAAGGCCTCTTGCGGCTATCATCATGCCCAGTGTAGCAATGAAAGGGGGCAACTTTCCTTTGGCAACAAGTGTTCCGTTTATAAAACCCGTCACTCCTCCTACCAAAATCCCTATTAATATCGGCACAATGAGCGGGTACTCATCCGGATGTGCGAAACTGGCACTTATAACAGAAACAAGGGCTATAACGGAGCCTGAAGACAAATCGATACCCGTGGTTATAATAATCATCGTGACGCCAAAACCGACTGTCGCTATTATGGAAATCTGTCTGACCACATTCATTAAGTTTCGCGGCTCCAAAAAATTGGGAGAAAGCACAGACATTATTACAACCATCAGAATAAAAACAAGGGTCATACCGTAGCGCTGTAAATCGACTTTGAATTTTTTTTGGGTTTCCGCTTTAAACTCTATGTTTCTCTCCATGGAAACACTCACTCCCAACAGCGGTTTTTTTGCAGTTCAAAATGCTTTATTTTCTTCCTTCCAATCCTGTCGCGTATCTCATTATTTTATCCTGGGTCGCTTCATCCCTGGTTAATTCCCCTGTAACCCTGCCTTCGTGCATGACGATAATCCTGTCGCTCATGCCAAGCACCTCCGGCAGTTCCGAAGAAATCATAATAATGGCCTTACCTTCCCTGGCCAGACCGACCATGAGTCTGTGAATCTCGGCTTTTGCGCCCACGTCTATCCCTCTCGTGGGTTCATCAAGAATCAATATTTCAGGGCAGGTGAGCAGCCATCTGGCAATCAGAATTTTTTGCTGGTTGCCGCCGCTCAGCCTCTTTACGATCTGGTCTAAACCGGGTGTCTTAATCCTCAACTGTTCAATCATATTTTTACATTCTTTATAAACTTTTTTACCATCCACTAAGAATCCTCTGACATAGTTGTCAACGCTTGCCATTATTATATTGTCTCTGACTGAAAGGGGTGAAAATAAACCGGTCAATTTTCTATCTTCGGTTAACAGGCCGATTTTGTTTTTTATTGAATCTACAGGCGAGTTTATTCTTACTTTTTGCCCTTTTATATAAATTTCTCCCGCATCGGGTTTGGTAATGCCGAAAATACTCTCTACTACCTCCGTTCGCCCGGCACCCATTAACCCGGCTATTCCGAGGATTTCACCCCGGCGCACCGAGAAATTTATATTGTAAAACACTCCTCTTTTGGTGAAATTCTTTACCTCAAATATAACCTCACCTATCTCCACCTCTTTTTTCGGAAACATATGCTTTAACTCTCTGCCAACCATCATTTCAATCAATCTGTCTTTTGTAATGTTCTCTATTCGCTCGGTGCCAACATATTCCCCATCCCTCAAAACAGTTACTTCATCGGCGATTTTGAATATCTCATCAAGTCTGTGAGAAATAAAGATTATCGATACGCCTTTTTCTTTTAATGAACGCATTATCTTAAACAAACGTTCAACTTCCTTTTCCGATATAGCCGACGTGGGTTCATCCATTATTATTAGTTCAGCATTATACGAAATAGCTTTTGCTATTTCCACCATTTGCATATTGGCTATGCTGAGATCCTTCATTTTAGTTTTCGGGTCCAGCGTTATATCCAGAGCCTGCAAAAGCTTTTTGGTCTTTTCTTCCATTTCTTTATCATTAACAAGTCCGGTCCTCCCTCTGAGGGATTCCCTGCCCAGGAATATGTTTTCGGCGACGGTCATGTGTGGAATAGGGCTTAATTCCTGATGTATCATGGAAATGCCGCTGCAGATTGCATCATGAGGTGAACGCAATTTAATTTCTTTACCTTTGAATTTTATTTTCCCGGAATCCGGAGAGTAGAGGCCGTTTAAAATTTTCATAAGGGTGGATTTTCCGGCCCCGTTTTCCCCCATTAAGGCATGTACGGTCCCTTTTTTGACTCTTAATTGCACATTATTCAGTGCCTTAACGCCGGGAAATTCTTTATTTATACCTTCCATTTCCAGAATATACTCATCACCCACGATCAATACCCCATTTCGCATCACATATGCGGGAGAGGTATTTGCGCAAAATGTCATTTTACGCAAAGCGCTTACCCTCTCCCATTTTCCTTAAAAAGTTTATTATTACAGAAATTATAAGTTATTCAACCGAACCTTTTATTATTGATATCTTTTTACATACTCGTCAGCTTTATCCGGGGTTACAAGCTCAAACGGGATCATGTATTCTTTTTCCACTTTTTCTCCTTTAGCGGCTTTTGCGGCGACTTCTATAGACGTCCTGCCCTGGCCTTTTGCATCCTGGAAAACTGTAAAATTCATTTTGCCCTTCTTTACAAAATCTATCGCTTCAGGTGTCGCATCAATTCCGGAAACTACTATTTTGCCTGTGAGGCCCGCATCCTCAATCGCTATAGACGCCCCTATCGCCATCTCATCATTGTGAGCGGCTACACCGTCGATTTTAATCTTGGACTGCAACCAGTTTTCCATTACTTCCATTCCTTTGTCTCTATACCAATCGCCGGTATTTTCTGCTACGATTTTAATATCGGGATAATCCTTCAAAATGTTCATATAACCCTGCTGCCTTCTGATTTCCGGTTCGTGGCCGTAAGAACCGTGAAGAACAACGATGTTACCCTTTCCTTTCAGGGCTTCGGCCATGGCCTTCATCTGGATTTCGCCCGCCTGCACATCGTCAGAACCCACATACGATACGGCCAAATCCTGATTTGCCAGCATTCGGTTCACGCTTATAAGCGGTATGCCCGCATCGTGAATGGACTGGACCATAGGCTTTGCCGCTTCTCTATCAACCGCCATAAGGACAATAGCATCCACTTTCTGGGTAATCAGGTTTTCCGCCTGTTTTAACTGCTCGTTGGCATCATACTTTGCATCGTAAAAAAGTACTTCATACTCGTCTCCAAGCTTGCTCGCGGCCTCCTCCATGCCCTTCTTCATATAAACCTGGAACTGATCGCTGAAATCGCACAGCAGTACACCGATAACCTTTTTACTTTTAGCTTCTTGCTGCTGATTCTGGTTCTCCTGTTTCCCCTGACCTTCCTGAGATGCGGGTTTGCCACAACCCGCCAGCATGCTTATACTCAGTAAAACGATCACCACGATTGCAAATATCCTGTTTAATTTCACTCAGATCTACCCCCTTAGTCTGGTTTTCAGAGCTTGTCAAAAAGACCCTTCATCTACGGACCCGATTTAAACCACCCCTTTTATCACCCCCCTTTACTTATGCAATTACATTAAACAGGAATCAATTTAACTATTCACCAACCTTCCCGTGGACTTTCTTATTACCAGTTCTGTATCCAGGATAATTTTTTCGCCTGTGGCCCTTTCGCCCTTGATTCTCTTTATCAGCAGTTCTGTCGCAATATATCCCATTTTTCTCATCTGTTGGTTTACAGTAGTCAGCGGGGGATCTATCATTTCCGCAAACATGGTATTGTCATAACCTACCACTGAAATGTCCTGCGGAACTTTAAGACCACAATGTCTTATGGCCCTAATTACACCCAGAGCTATCAAATCGTTTCCGGCGAAAAAGGCCGTCGGTTTACAGGGACCTTTTAATATATCCAAGGTTTTCCTAAAACCAAATTCAACCTTAAAATCTCCGTATCCGACCGCTTCGGGACATACCTTGAGATCCGCCTCTTCCATTGCTTTCAGGTAGCCTTTTTCTCTCTCCAGGTTTACCTTGATTTGCGGGGGCCCCAACAGGCATGCTATACTTTTATGGCCCAATTCAATAAGATGTTTGGTTGCGATATATCCCCCTTTTACATTATCAGAACCTACGATATCTACCGGCAGGCCTTCAGAATCGTCGATATCCCTGCCTAAGAGCACCAGAGGCACATTTGCCTTTAAAAGTTTGATCACATTCTGGTCATTGTAATACGCCGAGGAGATTATAAACCCATCTATACTTTTCTGTTTTAAAAGGTTTATGTAAGTAGCTTCTTTTTCGGAGCTGTAATCGGTATTGCATATTATTATGTTGAAACCAAAATCATTGCTGGCATCCTCAACCCCACGCGCCAGCTCTGCAAAAAACAGGTTGGCAATATCGGGAATTAATAGGCCTAAAGTCAACGTGGATTTTTTAGTGAGGGCAGAAGCTATAACATTAGGGGTATAATTCAGTTCCTCCATTACTTTTTTTACTCTCTGGCGGGTTTTTTCAGAAACGGCACCGCTGTTATTTAAAACTCTTGAGACGGTGGCAATGGAAACCCTGGCTTTTTTGGCTACATCATAAATTGTCGCGGCCATATCTAAACACTCCGTTTATAATTTTTGTTTTATATAAAATTGATACATTTGTAAGAAAAATGTAAGCGGTTACATTATGCTGACTTTTTTAAACCCCTCTCAAAACCTTGCCGGAAAACAATTTGACGTCATTTTTCGCAATTTTCTTTTTTGTAAGGGGTTACAATTTAAATCGAAAAATAAATCATTTTTATTTTAACTGTTTGTTTAGATTATTCTATATAAACTTAAAAAATCCTTCTTCTTTGATAAAAAATTTTTATTTAATTGGCTGTAAATAAAAGTAAAAAAATCTCCAATTCAACAAGATAAACCGTATAAAGGTCTCTATTTCAACAGCTCCGATAATGGCTCGAACAGCGCCTCAATGGCTCTGTTGGGATTGGGTAATTTTAATCCCATTACCTGCGGGATGCTTAAGGCCATACCGATTAACAGATATACAGTGAAGGCTACTAACTCCCGCCACATCTTTTTCTTTATCAAGCCCGGTACCTCGAACATGATAATACCGGCAAACAATACCAACAGCAATACGATCATGGTATCATCCTCCCTGAGATTCTCTTTTTCTATCCAGAAATCTATTCTTCCGGGGTGCCGAGGGGTCTGGTTAAAAGGCCTATCTCCCGGACGTAAGCTTCCACTGTAATGTTTATCTCCGCCCGCCTGAACACCTCGTCCCACCTGTCTTCTAATTCCCGCCAGTCTTTTTTGAATCTCTGGTGAAAAGCATGGCCGAAGCCGAACACATCCACCCCATACTCATCGCGGGCTTTCCTCAGTGCCGCCGTCGCTCTCTTTTTGATTTCATCGGCCATTTCGCTTTCCAGAGCTTTTATCATTTCCGGTTCGGCCAGGTTCTGGCGGCTTTGCTGTTCCACCATATCTCCTTCTGCCTTTATTTTAACGTTAAATCGCGGGTACTCACCGCCGCTTTCCGCTTCAATCCCCGTTTTTCCCCGCCTTATCCTGATGGATACCTTTTTATCCGGCTCGTTCGGGCTGGGGACAGTAATTACTCCATCCATGGATTCACCTTTAAGCCACATCAGCCCCCTTGTTTCGTGGTCATCGAGCCACCCGACAAGTTTGTCTTCTTTAAATATACCCACCCCCGAAATCATCACCTGCTTGTGACTCGGGGACCTGCTTTCCTGCCTGGGCCCCTGGGCAACCCCTGCTTCTTTAACCTCAACTCCGGTAACCGCCGGCTGTATCTCTTTGCTGGCCAGCATTTCCGCAAATTCCCTGAGCTGCACGGGATAACCGGTTCGCTTTCTTGTCAAAAAGCCTACTGCCTGGGCCGACGTCTTTTGCAGATCAGAATAGGTTTCTAAAAAGTCTTTTGCTTCTCCTTTGGCCACCATAATCCACATGGTCTCCCTGGGCTGCCTGTCCCGCTCAAAGAAATCCGTAACCATCTGCACTCCTTTTCTGGCCATTTGCTCTCCGATGACCAGAACAATGGAGTGACCCCAGTAAATATCCCGGGGGACCTTCATGGCAAGATACCTTTCGGCTTCTTCAATTGTTGCGCCTTCTGCTGAGACCACCAGGCTTGAAGATTCTTTCCCTATGTTCCCACCCTCGCCTCCGGCAGCGAAAGCTTCGGGTATGGCTATCTGCACCGTCAACCTGATGCGGTCGCCTTCCGTCCAGTCAACTCCCGCTCCCAGAACAATGGCCACCTCATTTATCTCTCTGCGACTCCAGCAGCCTCCCAGAAGACCGGCTAAAGCAAAACAGCAGAGCAGGATGGAAATCTTTTTGATCAAATATTTTTTCCTCCTTTTCCCCTAAGCAGGGTAACAAACAGCAGCACCAGGGGGATGCCCATTTCGAACACGATCAGCGCATATGGCGGCCAGGTCCTGGCCATAAAATCAAGCTGGTCTACAACACCCTCATGTATGAGTATTGATAATGCCACCAGAACCACTCCCACAGGCGCCACCAGCGGCCGGTAGTCTTTAAGCTCAAAGCACTGAGCGCTTCCCAAAACAGCGACGAAGTAAAATACCCCTACTTTTATGAAACCTCCAAGCACCCATGTTATAAAAATAACGTAATCAAGACGTTCCAGAAAATTGGCGATAGAAATCTCGCGTACCACGTTGAAGATGGGATAAATCATCGCAGACGTCATGTAAGGGCCGAACACAAGTAACGTCTCCAGTACGCTTGCTGATAAAAGAAAACCGGTCAACAGAATGGAGAAATCGGCTATCCGCCGTGCATCATTCGGCTTAGTAAGATTAACATAAGGAAGAATTATGGCAAAAGTAACGATTTCCCCCAGCCAACTGGCGGGCATAGCGGCTCCCTTCAAAACCTGAAGCAGGCCCGTGTCGAAAACAGGCAGCAACCTGGTCAGCTTCATATCCTTAATGGGCAATACAAAAACTATGGCCAGTAATCCCAGTATCAAAACAAACAGCTGGTTAAAGCGGCTTAAAACCTCCAGTCCATTTCGAGCCGCATAGGCTGCCACGAGAACAACAAAAATTTGAAAAACCACGATCGGTGTTTCCGGCATTATGGTCGCCACCAGAAAGATCCCAAACTCCCGGATCACTTCTGCGTTCATATGCAGGAACCACCAGATATAAAGCAAGCCTACGATCTTTCCCGGAATCCTTCCCAGAATTTCCTCCGCGTATTCAAATAGGGTTTTACCCGGGAATCGGAGGCCCAGATTCGCCACAATACGTGCAATTAAAAACCCGACAGAGGTGGCAATAATAATTGATATCCATGCATCCTGTTTGGCGAACTTTACGGTTATGGCTGGTATACTGAGGAGCGCCGTAGGTAAAATCACGTTAACCATTAACATAACCGCCTGATCGCCGCCAATTCTACCCTTTTCAAGCATATAATTTCCCCTTCAAGTTTTCTGCCGGTTGTCCGGTGGAGCCGGTTTTAATCCATATTTTTGTCTTTCCTGATAGTATCCGACAATAGCCCGCGGGTTGGTGAACATCGCCCACCATGGCGCCCGGAATACCACATCTTTCAGGTCTGCACCGGCTGTTGGAACCACCGGCGACAGGTATGGAACTCCGAAAGAACGCAGGGTGCACAGATGGACCCCGATAATTGCCAGACCACTGGTCAACCCGAACAGACCCAGGGTGCCTGAAAAAACCATCAGGGTAAAACGTAAGAGGCGAAAGGAAATACTGGCGCTGTAATGAAAGGTAAAGGAGGAAATGCCGGTAAAGGCCACCACAATGACAGTGGCGGCGGCGATCAAACCGGCCCGAACAGCCGCCTCGCCGATGACCAGAGCGCCAACTATGCTCACCGCCTGGCCAATAGGTCGCGGCAGTCGGATACCTGCTTCCCTTAAAACTTCAAAAGTCACTTCCATAAAAAATACCTCCACAAAGGCTGGATAGGGCACCATCTCCCGCTGAGCCGCGATACTCAGTAATAGCGATGTGGGCAACAGCTCAGGATGAAAGCTGACTATGGCAATATACAGAGAAGGCAGAATAAGTGATATAAACGCCGCCAAAAAACGTATAATCCGCACCGCCGAAGTAAACAAAAACCGCTCATAGTAATCCTCGGAAGCATGAAGATATTCTATAAAAAGGCTGGGTACGGTCAGGACGAAAGGGGTGCCGTCCACAAAGATTGCCACCCGCCCTTCCAGCAGCATAGCCGCTACCCGGTCCGGTTTTTCGGTGTGATTCACGGTAGGAAAGGGGCTCCATGATTCCTCCTCTATAAGTTCCTCTATATAGCCCGATTCCAGGACAGCGTCAACTTTAATTCGTTGGAGCCGGTTCTTCACTTCTGCTACCAGCTTATCGCTGGCAATGCCTTCGATATAAGCTATGGCCACATCGGTGTTGGTAACCCGCCCCAACCTAAAAGCCTCAATTTTCAGGTTCGGGTTTTTTATCCTCCTCCGTAAAAGCGATGTATTGACCCGCAGGGACTCGACAAAAGACTCCCGGGGCCCCCGCACGGTCGGCTCGGCTTCCGGATCGGTTATGGACCGCGATTCCCAGCCCCTCGCCCCGTTGACTATGGCGGTGTCATGCCCGTCCACCAGCAAAACGGTGTCCCCCGACAGGATCGCATGGACCACATCACTCACTTTATTCGTTTCCTTAATCTGATGTATGCACAGGCCTCGCTGTTTAATGAATTCCAGAGCCTGTGCTTTGGTGATCACACGACCCGGAACGGCCATCGGCACCTCCAGGGCCAGGGCACGCATAATCTGGTCACTTACCTGGGCTTTATCCGCAAGGCCGTCCGTATATATTAACGCCAGCCTAAGTTGTTCATTCTGAGCAAAAACAAACTCCCTGTAAATTACATCACTGCATTTATTGAGAATGGTTTTTAGTTGCTTCAGGTTGCTTTCCAGGTCCCTGCTGAGGAGCAGGTTTTCTAAAGATTCCATATGGGTTGCTCCGGCCGTTGATCGGTCGTTCAAAAGGTCATCCTGCTTTCTCTTGCTGTCCTTGCCCGGAGCACGAAATCTGCCGGATTTACGGGAACCGAACACTCCACCACCCGCTTTTCATGTCTTTGCAAAATGTCGTCTTACGAATATATTTTTCCCAATTAAAAACCAAGTATACCTTTAAATTACAATACACCCATTAGCTTCAACATTTTTAAAGCAGGGCCTCCGCCTCTTTCGCAACGGACCAATTTGTTTTCCCTGTGGGCGGCAAGTACAAGCTGCAGCAGTGCCAGATTTATTTTACATCTTTCGCCGAACACAAGCCTTACTTCATCGGCGCGTATCAACGCTTTTCTTAAACGCTTGAGGTCCTCTGGTTTATGTGTTACGCTCAAATCTATTATCACGCTGCCAAAGTTTTCGGTAGCCTGTCTTATTTTTACACTCTCCACATCCGGTATATTTTTCAGCCCCAAAACCACATCTTCGATGTCTCCTTGAATTTCAATTACCGCCGATATTTCTTCACATTCAAGTTTTTCTCCTATCAAGATGTCAACAGGTGGATCAATGCTTAATATATTCCCCATTTCCTCGATATACTTTTCTATCACCAGGGCGCGAGCAGTTTTCATAGTACAGTCACTGTTTATCCTTACCGATACCCGCCATTTGGTATTTTCACCCTGATTTTTAATTTTACCGCTTGAGCCTGTATGTATTAAACTGTTTATAATCTCCGTAAGCTCATTTACATTGCCGTTATAAGCTTCTCCTTTAATCGCCGCAGTGGTCATTTCTTTAAGGGCGTCAAGGCATTCAAAAAAAATGTCCACCAGTTCATCATTAATCTCCATCTCACCTTTTCGAAGCTTTTCAAAAAGGTTCTCCATTTTATGGCTGAAATCCGCCACTTCACCGAAACCCATGGTGGCTGACGAACCTTTCAATGTGTGCACAACCCTGAATATCTCATTCAGAATATCCTGTTGTTCAGGTTTTTTTTCCAATTTCAGAAGAAGCTGTTCTAACCTTGAAAGCTGCTCCCCAGTCTCTTCAATATATGCATCAAGGTAATTCCATTCCATTTAAACCCCTCCCGCCAGTTCTTCGGGATTCAGGACAAGCACAATATTTCCATCTCCCAAAATGGCTGCACCTAAAAAACACGTGGCAGACGAAAATTCTTCCGAGAGCGGCCTAACGATTATTTCCTGCTCCCCGACAAATTCATCCACCATAACTGCCATGCCGCTATTTAACACAACCAGCGGAATCTCTTCAAACTCATGCTCCTTTTGCATATCATCTTGAAGACCCATAAACTCCTGCAGCCTCAAGAGCGGCATTACCTCCTGCCTGAGGACAACTATTTCTTTCCCCTTCATCCTCCTTACATCAACCGCTTTGATTTTTACCATCTCGCGCACACTCTCGAGCGGGAAAGCGTAACGCCGGCCCTGCACGGTAATGAGCAGCACCCTCGACGTCACCATGGTCACGGGCAGTTCCATAAATACAGAAGTTCCCTTCCCCACCCTGCTGACCACGCGCACATTGCCTCCGAGTTTTTTAACCGTGTCCCGGATTACGTCCATTCCCACACCTCTGCCGGACAGTTCGGTTACACCTTCCGAAGTGCTGAAACCGGGTAGGAATAAAAGTTCTAATGCTTCGTCATCTTTCATCGCGGCTGCTTCTTCAATAGATACAAACCCTTTTTCAACCGCTTTAGCCCGTACAACATCAGGATCGATGCCGCGCCCGTCATCTCTGACTTCAACCATGACCTTGTCTCCTACGCGCTGGGCGCTCATAACAAGCGTGCCTTCTTCCGGTTTGCCGTTTTTCAACCGCGCTTCGGGTTCTTCAATGCCATGGTCTATCGCATTCCTTATTATGTGCAGCATAGGATCGTAAAGAGCCGTTACTATATTTTTATCTATCTGTGTCTCTTCACCTTCGGTGACGAGGCGCACCTTCTTATTCAACTTCCTGCTGATCTGGCGAATCATCCGGGGGAAACGGTCGAAGATATAGCGCACAGGGAGAAGCCGTAAGCCCATAACTATATCCTGCAAATCCTTTCCTATTCTGTTCAGCAAAACCTGCCGTTCCTTCAGCTCTCTTGTTATCTCCGACAAACCGTATTTTATTTCTACCTTTCTTATCATATAAGAAAGCCCGTTGTTCGCCACAATAAGTTCACCGACCAAATTCATGAGTTCATCCACTTTAGACTGTTCCACCTTCAATGTTTTTGTTGTTTCGCTCTCCGAACCGCCGTCACCCCTGCTGGTTTTTGCAGCAACTTTTTCATCCCTTTCCACAGCCGCCGGTTTACTGATATTAACCTGCTCTTTTTTGGCAGTTTTTCCTTTATCGTCCACTATCCAACTGATAAGCGCTGAAAACCTCTCAGGCCATTTGCCCTTATTTTTTTCATATGCATCAATCAGGCTTTCTCCTTTTGCAATCCAGCCCATGGATTCGGCTGCTTTTTGCAGTAGGTTTATTACCATTTCCCCCCTCGAACGCTGTTCTTCCGGGGTTTGTACAATCTTGTAGAATACCTCCTGCTGGGAAATGATCAGATCCAGCACTTCGTTTACCTTATCTTCACTAACAGAAATAGTCTCAGAATTGCTTCTACCCTCTACAATATCCCCAACTTCGTCCAGGCTTACTGTGGACACAAGTACCCTCATACTACTTTCCGGTCCTGCTGTTCCCCTTACAACATTTTCTATCTCCTGCGCGTTTTTACCGGTCACGACAATAAAAGTCAATGACACATAAGGTATAGAAGGGTCAAAATCTTGAAGTGAAGGCAATTCCCGCGTATCAGCAGCAATATGTACAACTTCTCCGATTTCTCTCAGTTTGCAGAAAACATCAAGTATATCAACCTCCATTGCGCCGGAGTCGGCTGTCTGCAGCGATACCTCGTATATATCGCCGTCTTTATCATGCAGCAATTCACTCAAAAACTTTTTTCTTTCTTCCCGAATTGTGCATAATCTATTGCCGCCCGTATTAATCCCCGTCAGCATCCTTGCGGAAAGCTGCAGGCAAACCGGATCGACAGGTTTCTCTAAATAAAGATTGGCTCCGGCCCGGAAGGCCTCCAAATAGTCATTTTCTCCCGATTCTGTGGAGATGATTATGGCGGGGACAAAACCGTAAAGCCCATGCCGCCTTATCTGTCTTATCAGCTCGTATCCATGCATTTTAGGCATATTTACGTCAACCAAGAGAAGGTCAAATTTGTTTTTAAAATATTTTTCCAGGGCTTCATAACCGTTGGCGGCTTCTTCTATCTCAAAACCCGCATCCCGAAGTATCGAGCCATGAAAGCCTCGCACCGCAGCAGAATCATCTACGATTAACACCCGGAATTTCATAATGCTTCTTCCCACCTCATTTCTGGTATACAAATGCATTCTTAAATCGACGCAGTTTAAAAACAGGAGTTATGCGGCTCATCGACTCCGAATGGCCCAAAAATATATAGCCGCCTTCCGCCAGGGCTTCATAAAAGTAAAGGGCCACCTGCCTTCGCGATGCGTCATCAAAATAAATCAGGACATTCCTGCAAAAAATCACATCAAAATCCATCATTTTCCGCATTGCCGCCGCATCCATTAAATTTAACCGATAGAACTCAACCTTGTTTTTAATGTGTGGTATTACTTCATAAAAATCTCCGCGTCTTAAAAAGTAGCGCATTTTATACTCCTCTGGCACCAACCGGACGGACCTTTCCGAATACAAACCAAGCTCAGCTTTTTCCATAACCGCCGTATTGATATCAGTCGCATGAACCTCCCAGGCCACTCCTTCCATGCTTTTGAGCATTTCTTCCATAATTATGGCCAGCGTATACGGTTCTTCGCCCGTAGAACACCCGGCTGACCAGACACGGATCTTTTGAAGTTTTTCCCCACGCTTTTTATCCAGAATCTCAGGCAGAACTTCTTCCGCAAAACATTTCAATTGATAATATTCTCTGAAGAAATAAGTCTCATTTACCGTTAAAAGATTGACCAGCTCTTGAAGTTCCTGCTCCATCACATCAAATCGCAGCCACGCAAAGTAACTTCTGAAATTTTGATGACCGGTTGCCTTAATGCGGTTTTCTATTCTGCTTTCGACATAATACTTTTTATGCTCTTCAAAGTAAATTCCGGTTTTCCTGTATATAAAATCTCTTAGCTTAACAAATTCTTCAACCGTCACTTTTGCACCTCATCTCAAAACACCCTTCATTCCATCAGTTTTCCTATAGCGGTTTTCACAGTATAGTCAAAAAACGGGCTGGAAAAACGGCGGGCAGCCCGCTTTATTGCTTCCCCGTCTTCCTTGCCGCAGCCAATTTCACCCAAATACTCAATCGCCGCAGCCACAACGTTTTCATCCTCATCTTCTTCTATCACCCTTTTTAAAAGCGCCGGCGCTGCCTTTAAACGCCCTTCCCCCAAAGCAACGACAGCCTGCTGACGGACATCTTTGTCGGGGTGTTTAATCATTTTTTCAAGCACGTCCAGCGCCGAATCTCCGATAAGGGCAAGTATCTCGACCCCAGCGTTTCTAATATACGCATCCTCACTTTTTAAAAGCTCCGCCACAGACTCCGCCACACACCTGTCCCTTATTTTAATAAGAGAACTTATTATCGCTTCCTGAACCGCCCTGCTCGTTTCCACCTCAAGTTGCCCTACAAGGGCTTCCACAATTCTTTCGCCTTGGGCCTCTCCAAGGTCAAGCGCCGCCATGATGCGTTCATTTTCGCTTTTGCCGTTTCTCATCAAATTTAACAGCTCATTTATGCGAGACTCTTGCATGTTCATTCACCTTCTTTAATATGATATCGCCAATTTTGTAGGCGGGTGCTATTATATCCGCTCCACCCCGTTCAATGGCCGCTCTGGGCATACCGTAAACCACCGCCGTCTCTTCCGATTCTGCAATTGTCAATCCGCCCTTTTTTCTTATCTCGACCATCATCTCGGCTCCATCGTCGCCCATACCGGTAAGCAGCACTCCTATAATATTCCGGCCATCCATATTTTCAAGCACCGATTTCATGGTTACGTTAACGGAAGGCTTGTACAGCGCATCTTCAGGCTTCCCCGTCAGTCTGGTTTTTAGGCCCAATTTCCCGGCATCCCGCTCCACCACAAGATGCCACCCCCCTTTTGCCACGGTAATCGTTCCCGGCTCCACAGCAGCCCCGTCGATCGCTTCCCTTACAGGCAAATTGCAGTACTGGTCAAGGCGCCTTGCAAAAGATTCCGTAAAAGCCGGGGGCATGTGCTGAACCACCAGCACTGCCCCCGGAAAATCGGAAGGAAGGCGCGGCAATATTTCCATCAGAGTTTTCGGGCCTCCGGTTGAAACCCCCATAATTACCACAATTTCATTCTTCAAAAGCCTGGCCGGATTTTTCTTTCCGTATTCGCCCTGCCTTTTAATTGCAGCGGCAGATTTTCCGCAAGACCTCCCACGGCCTATCGATTTCCTGTTCGAAAAAGCCGCCGCCCTCACTTTTGCCACAATTTCATCTGCCAACTGCTTAATCCCGAACGAGACAGTACCTCCGGGTTTTGCTACGAAATCAACGGCTCCAAGCTCAAGGGCCTCAAGGGTGGTTAAGGCTCCCTCCGTAGTCAGGGATGAAATAATGACAACCGGACATGGCGCAAGGGACATAATATGCTGCAGGGCCGTAAGACCATCCATGTGCGGCATATTTATATCAAGTGTGACCACATCGGGGTCCAGTCTCAGCGTCTTTTCCACCGCCTCACGGCCATCCCGGGCAGTGTCAATCACCTCTATGTCTTCTTCGTTCTCCAGAATGTCTTTTAAGCACCTGCGCATGAAAGCAGAGTCGTCCGCTACAAGCACGCGGATTTTTTTAACCATACCTGAAATCATTCTCCTTGCTTTATTTCATCGATTTCCATAAGCTCCTCTTTTTCCTTCCACGACAGGACTTCTTGCGTAGAAAGCAGAATTATCATCCTGTTTACTGCATCGAATTTCGCTATACCTCTGATAAACCTCTGCTCTATTTCAGCCATCAGAATTTCAGGCGTGCTTTCTATCTGGGAACGCTTCACTTTCAGAACCTCTTTAACCGAATCTACAATAAAGCCTGTACACCTGCCGGCAATCTCCACGATCACTATTCTGTTATGCTCGCCCCGGTCGCTTTCCTTTAATCCGAACTTTTTGCGAAGATCAATGACCGGCACGATTACGCCGCGAAGATTTATAACTCCTTCCACAAAATCCGGCGCCTTGGGAACAGCCACTATATCCGTCAGCCTTATTATCTCCCTTACGTCTTCTATAGAAAATGCGCATTCTATACCTTCCACAACGAAACTCACCAGCTGTTCCTCTTCATCTTTCTCTTCAATAAATTCCATCCCACCATCATCTCCACAAGACCGCAATATATCAGCACTATCTTTCAGCCTGCGGGAAAACATCTTTTTAGGGTCAAGCACGTAAACCAGCCGCCTGCCGCCCTCGAGCTTGCATATTCCGCTTATCTCTTCGCTATCCTTGTCTTTTAAAAGCGCCGGCATGGAGACAATTGACGTTTTTGCGACGCGCAGCACTTCTGAAACCACATCGACTCTAAATCCAACTGTATACGAACAGTCTTCTTCATCTATATGAGTTACTATGATCCTTGACTTCTCATCAAAGGCGCATTCCTCCATGCGAAACAACCGCCGCAGGCTAACTATCGGCAATACTTTGTTGCGAAGAGAAATGATTCCAAGAATATAAGGCTGGGTGTTCGGAACTTCGCTGATTTCTTCGGAGAAACGGACTATCTCCTGGACGTTAGCCACCTCAATCCCATATTCCTCGTCACCTATCTTGAAGCTGATGAGCTGCAGCTGTTCTTCACCGGCAGAATCCTCATTTCTCTTATTATCTTCGTTGACTTTTATCCGGTTAATTACATCTCTTTTGCCGGCTTCTCCATCCCAGGATTTAAGTAGCCGCTTTGCGTCCAGCAGCATAACCAACTTGCCGCCGTTTTCGATTCTTGCCACGCCTTCCAGAAAATCTCCTTTAGCTTCCGCCCCGGATATTTCCTCTATCTCTTCCCTTCGAATAGATATTACTCCGGCTACCCGGTCTACCACGTACCCAAGTTTTTTATCATCCGATGTGAGCACGATTACGCGGCTTGCCTCAGTATCTTCCTCTTTCGCAAGCCCGAGGCGCAGCCGGCAATCCACAATCGTCAGGATGGTTCCCCTCAGGTTGGCAAGGCCCCGGATATACAGAGGGACGCGCGGGACCTTTACCACCTCCGGAACTCTTATTATTTCCTGCAGATACTGTATAGCCACACCGTACATCTCATCGCCCAGATAGAAGGTAATGTACTGGTTGCTGCTGTCAATGGCCCTTTCACTCCTATTTAATTCCATAAAATTATCACCCTATCAATTAATTCTTTTCCGAACTCAAGATTGCTGCAGTTCATCGGCCAGTGCCGCAATCTCTTCAATGGCTCTTGAAAGTTCTCTCACGCCTTCCGCCTGCTGCTTACCAGCCGCAGCCGCTTCCTGTGCGGCTCTGGCCGCCTCTTCTGCAGCAGATGCAATCTGGTCCACACCTTTTTTTGCCTCCTCAATGGCCAGAACACTCTGCCTGGCCTCTTCAGCAATTTCTTCCGTACCCTTTACTATAGTCTTCATGTCTTTTTCTATCTGCTCGAGATCCTTTGAAGTCTTTTTTGCTTTTTCTACCTCCTGCACTGTAGACTCGCCTATTGCTTCCGTATCCGTCAAAACAATCTTTATCTGCTCCTGTATAGACTTTACAAGCTCTTTTATCTGTTCAGCGTTGCTTGCGCTGTCCTGCGCCAAATTTCTTATATCCGATGCGACAACCGCAAACCCTTTGCCGTATTCCCCTGCTCTTGCCGCCTCTATCGCTCCGCTTACAGCAAGCATATTCGTCTGAATACCTACTGTGGCTATGGTATCCACAATTTTGTCTATTTCTTTGGCCCTGGATTCCAGCGTCTTTATCTTTTCAATATTTTGTTTATTCGCATTCATGGCCTCCAAAATCCCGGAAATCAGCAGGTCTACATTTGCTTTATTGCGCTCAAGCAATTCTGATAGTTCTTTAACCCTGTTTAAGGATGATTGCGCCTCTTCGCTGATTGTCTTCATCCCTTTCTCTATTTGCGCCGCAGCTCCGGAAGATTCTTCGGCCGCCCCTGCCTGCTGTTCACTGCCCCTGGATATCTGCGCGAGCGCCACCATGATCTGATCTGCCGATTTGCTTGTTTCTTCAATGGCAGCAGAAAGTTCTTCCGCCGCAGCCGCAAGGCTCTCGGCCGATTTTTGAGTATCGGTAGAAGCTTTCAATTCCTCTGCCATTTCAGCAAGTTCCGCTGCTGCCTGACTTATGTCGGAAAGGGCTTTCGTCTGCTGGTCTATCGCCTGGAGGGATTCCTGCGTCGCTTTGGCCTGCTCATCTGCGCCGCCTGCTATCATTTCTGCTCCCTTTTGGAATTCCTGCACAGCAGCAAGCGACTGGCGGCTGAGGTCGTTTATTATGGTAGCGGCTTTTACCACCTCTTCCATTGCCCTGACAACAGAAATCAGGTCTTCATTTATTGATTTTCCTTTTTCCACCTGGGAGCGCGCTTTGGCCGCTGAATCATTAATCGCATCTACTACAACCTTTACCTCCTGCTGAATGTTATTTACAACTTCTCTTATGTCGTTGGCTGCCTTTTCAGAAGTCTCCGCCAGTACCCTTACTTCATCGGCCACCACGGCAAATCCCTTGCCGTGCTCTCCGGCCCGCGCTGCTTCAATTGCCGCATTTAACGCCAGTAAATTGGTCTGATCGGCTATTCTGACAACCGTCTTAATTATATTGCCTATGTTTTCCGCCTGCTTTTCCAGTTGGGCCACAAGCCTTGCCGACTCCTCATTTTTAGAAGACGCCTTGTTAACACCTTCTATAAGTTTTTCTATGTCCTCAGCCGTTTTTTCAACGAGCGTTTGAATGGCCTTCCCCCGGTCCAGCGCCAACCGGGCATTTTCCGCCGCCCGCTCTGACCCTCTGGTTATCTGCTCAATGGCCGCCAGTGATTCCTGGGTGGCTTTGCTTGCTTCCTCCGCTCCGCTGGCAATCTGTTCCATGGAAGACCTCAGTTCCTCTACTGCTCCTGAAGCCTCCTCCACACCCGATGACAGTTCTTCAGTGGCAGCCGCAATTCTCTCCGCCGCCTGCTGTTTCTTTGCAAAGGTGCGAGCCTTTTTTCTCTGCATCTCAAGCTGCTTTTTGTCTATGGACCTGGCTGTTTGAACCGGACTTACATCAATTTTGTCACTCCTTGCGGTATCTGTTCCTTCGCCGCTTAACGGGGCAAGTGCCTTAAAATTTTTTTCTGACATATCCACGCATGACCTCCTGTTTTTATAAAATTTTTTAAATATTATAAGCAAGTTGCATGAAAAAGCATATGTCTTAAAAAGACATAAAATGATCTCTCACTTAAAAATTTATATTTTAAAATTCGACATATTTTACCAAAATCCTTCTTCAATTTTTTGAATTTTATAATTTTAATTTTTTTTTTTTTTTTTTTTTTTTTTTTTTTTTTTTTTTTTTTTTTTTTTTTTTTTTTTTGAATATTATAATTATTTATGGCAATCGAATGATCCAACTTAAATAGAGGGGGTCTCCCCCCTCATCATCAAAATTCCCCAGCCCTTTACAACTTACGGCTGACGAAGAATCCCATATAAATATCCATCTCTATCTCCTGATTATAAGATGGAAAGCTGCTCTCTTCTTTAACATAAATTCTTGTGCCTTTTACCTTCATCGAAACTTTTGAACCCCTGCGGGTAATTCCTGCGGATAGACCGTCAATCAATCTGAAAAACCTGTGCATGGGCAGCAGGTAATCTGGAAAATCGGCCGGCAATTCATTCTCCGTGTGATGATGATACTTTATCAGATAATATACTTTATCGTTTATGTCATACAGCGACTTGCTTAAAGAAGCTCCCCGAAATGCATGGAGAAAGCCCTGCTCAAATGCTTCTTTTGGATTTACTGTATCTCCTATCTTTAAATCCGGCTGCACCTTCCCGATATCATGCAGAATGGTGGCCTGAACAAGCGTATTCTTATCCATGCCCGGCAGCTCCATCAGCCCCTGCTTAAAGGCATCTGCTATCAATTTGAGCATGTTTACGACATGCCTGTAACAGCCTTGTTTGATCACACCGTTTATCTTTATCATACCGGTACTTTCGTCGTATTCGTCCATATACTCTACTATCGATTTTAACCGCACCTCTATGCGCTGGTCCGGAAGCATTATCGAAAAAGCCGTTTCCACTTCCCCCTGGGTATTTCTCAGTTTTTCCACCAGGGTGTACTCAGCTGTAACATCTATATAAACAACAAGAATGGAATTTGACTCTTTTAAAACAGTTGCAGTAACTTTATAATAAGTTCCCATTTTACTTATGAATACCCTGCTGTGGTAATTACCTTTTATTATTGCCTTCATTTCTTCGGCACCTATAGTATTTTCTAACATTATTTTTTTTGCAAGCTCATTAGCCTTTATGACTTCACCTTCATTAGAAACCAGTGCAATCCCAAAAGGCAGTATATCTATTATCATGTCTATCAAATGCTCTACATCAATCCTCTTTTGCTTTTCTTCACTGTGAGACCTGGCAAGCTCGGCTATCAGCTTTTGCATGGAAAGGCCGCCCGCTATCCTTCCACCTTCGCCTGCAAATACCGGCATTTCTCCACATTTACTTATTCTTTCAACAATGCCCTCTATATCTTCGGTCAATTCCACTTTATCCTCGTCTTTTATCAAAACAGCAATGTCTCCGGCCTTAACTTTTGCACTTTCATCTCCCATAAGAAGCCATTTTATTATCGACTTGCAGCCAATATATCCCCAAGCACCTTCTCCCTCTTTTCCCACAATTACCAGGTTTCCTTCACTTTCCAGCAATTTCCCCGCCACTTCTCTTAAATCGGCATCCGGCGGAACTTGTGGCAGAGTAATGTGTCTATCCTTAAAATCTTCCATTCAAGCACACCTCTCCACCTATTTTTTGCCGTTCAACTGGCCGTAAAAGATGAGCCTGTTTTTCCCTCTTGCTTTAGCCTCATACATCGCAGCGTCCGCAAATTCTATTATTTCATCCATACTCAAAGGGCGATTATCCGGATATACCGCTGCACCTATGCTTGCCGTAATTTTTATCCCGGCTTCTGTAAATACTTTATCTTCTATTCGCTTTCTTATCCTCTCCAGCGGTTTTTTCGCACTGCTGCTGTCCGTTGCCGGCAATAATATCAGAAATTCCTCTCCTCCATACCTCATAACCGCGTCTCCATCTCTCAGGCTATCCCTGATAATAGAACTTATTTCTTTCAGAAGCTCATCTCCGACCATATGGCCGTAAGCGTCATTAACATCTTTGAAATTGTCGAGATCTAGCATTGCCACCGTAAGGGGTGTTTTTGTCGTCTGAGCATTCGCCCACAGCTTTGACAGCGTCTTTTCGATGGCCAGCCTGTTATAAAGTCCTGTCAGAGGATCTCTTTCGACACTCTCTTTTAAAGACAGAAGCAGGGCATCCGTAGCAATAAGTATCTGGGCGAGGAATTCCGTGGCCCTTTCTATATATATCCACTGGACCATATCATTGTCATTTCTTATATTAAGCACATCTTTCAAAACCTGGTTGTGAATATCCAGGAGGTTTGCCGCCTGGGCAGACGACTCGTCGAGAAGTTTTATCAGATTCTGGTAGGCCTCAAACAGCACGTCGTCCTGACCGCCCCTTAAAATGAACCTGGAAAGATATTTTTTATACTCCCCAACAAAACACCTTAAGTCCTTCAAAGCCCTATCCCTCCTCTTGCTACCAAAACGCTTGCGTCATCTTCTTCAATTGCAAACTCCCGCACTATCTTTTCCGCCGTCCCTTGAGCGTTCATCGTCTTCAGCCAATTCATATCAGGTGCCGGAATAAACTGGTTCTTTATACCGTCGGTACACACAACCAAAACAAAACCTGCGGGCAAAACGGTTTCTTTAAATATTTTCAGGCTCACGGGCAATCTTCCGATAATCCCCGGCACGCCCTTTAATTTTCTCACAGATCCGGTATCTATAAGCCAACCTTTTATATTGCCAATATTTACATACTCAATCCCGCTTTCGGAAACAAGCGCTATAAAAGCCGCACAGCCGCGTGTATCCCGCAACATTTTTTCTAGACCGGCATATATTTTTTCTATATGCATTTCATGAGAATTTTTCATATATAATTCAATCGCCTTCGCAACCGCTCCGGCCCTTTTGCCGTGGCCGAGGACATCTGCCACAAATAAAAAATATTTGCCTCCTATCTCTCTATAGATGCAAATATCTCCGCTATCTTCCTCTAAATAATGCGGTTTTGACGCCGTTCCAACCTGAAGGATAAAGCCTTTTTTCCTGCACTGTGGCGATAGACTGAAAACGGCCTTTACAAACATTCCTCCATCCGGTTTTTGTTCAATATCGAGCTTTTCGCTATTGTTTTTAGTAACATCCAGCCCTATTCCAAGGCCGCTTTTGACTTCAGTAATTCCACCTTCACGATTTACCTTGCCCTCGTCCTCGGCGGCAACAATCAGCTTATTTCCCTCTCTTTTTACTGCAATAAAACCTTTTCCACCGTATTTCAAAATATTAGTGGCAAGTTCTCTTGCCACAAGAGCCACAAGAGGCGCTGAAGGCATGTCAGGATAGCTTTCTTTCAGATACTTATTGATTTTATGCTCCAGAATGAACAGGTCCGCCTCCATCTCAATGTCTACCTTCAGCCCCTCTCTCAAAATCCCCGCCTCCTCTTTTCCACAGCCACGACCGTCCCCTTACCCACTTCAGACTTTATATTGAAGCTGTCCATAAGCCTTCTAATACCGGACAATCCCAGCCCCAGACTCCTTTCGGACGTCGTATAGCCGCCGACCACGGCAAGTTCCACATCTTCTATCCCCGGACCTCTGTCGCACGCAAGAATTTCAATAGATACGGCTTTATCAGGTCCTGTTTCTTTCTTTCTTATGTAAATATACCCTTCTTTTGCATACCTATATATGTTCCTTGCCAGTTCCGATACGGCCGTGGCTATTTTTGTGACGTCGGCGAGCGAAAAATTGTTTTTCTGGGCAAAGCTTTTTGCCATCTGCCTGGAAACGGCTATGTCGTTTTCCTCTTTTATCTTTAAAACTATGTCGTAATCTTGAGGATTTACATCAAGCATAATCATCACTCCATCTTAAAAGAACAGTCGAACATTTAATCAAGCCGGTTTAGTATATCTATAGCGTCTTCCAGGCTACTCGTGGTAAAAATATCCTTTAGTTTTACGCCCATCTGGGCCAGCGTAAGCGCCACCTGCGGCTGAATCCCGCAGATCACGGTATGGCACCCCATAGTTTTGGCCATACCGGCGGTTTCCGAAAGGACAAATGATATGTAGCTGTCGATTACATCCACCATGCTGACATCTAATACTATTCCCCGAATATTTTTCTCATTTATCTCATTGAGCAGCTGCATCTGGAGTTTTTCTACGGTGGCGTCGTCCAGTTCAATTTGGATAGGGACAATCAGATAATCGTAAAGCTTTATTGTCGGCACAACCCTAGTCTTCATCTTCATTCCCTCTTTTTGGGTTAAGCAGTTTTCTTCCGGTATCTTCACTAGAAATGCTGACAGCGTATTTAAGTGCGCTTTCCAGGTCTCTTTTTATAATAACCATATTAAAATCGACGCCCAGCTTTACAAGGGTATGGGCTATCTCCGGCTTTATCCCCGTTAAAATAACATCGCTGCCAAGGAGTTTTACGGCGGAAAACATTTCGATTAAAAATCCTCCGACAATCGTATCTATCATAGGCACACCAGTCACATCGACAATTACGACTTTGGCCCTGGTGGCGGCGGTGCTTTCAAGAAGTTTTTCAGCCATGCTCTGTGCCCTCTGACTGTCAAGCGTGCCAATTACAGGGACAAGAAGCACATCCTGCCATAGCCGGATAATCGGAGTGGCAAGTTCGGCAAGGATATCACGGAGTTCTGTTATCCGCATCTGATTTTCCCTATTCATTTCTCCGAGCACTTCTGTGAGCGCTTTATAAATCTCGACTGCAGGAAAATTTTCTATCTTTGCATGTAAAAGTCCTATACCGTTTGATAGTTCCTTTTCGCTTATATGCTGCAGGAGATTGGAAATAGGGGCTTTCAATTCTTCTTTAAAATTCGTTTTTTCACACACTCCGGCAAAATCTACCAGAAAATCCTCCCACGCTTTCTTCTGTTCATCCTCTTTTGCCAGTTCCTCCACAAGTTCGCCGAGTCTTGAAATTACAATGTCTTTCATAATTGATGAAACCTCCCGTATATTTAAATAATTTCATAATTCGCAAATTGTGATGGCACTTTTTTATTTTCAGGTCTTTATCGTAAAAGCGCCGGCTGTCCATGTTAATTTTACTATATTTTTCAACAAAAATCATCATGTTTTTACTATCTTGTTCACTCGTCAGTTTTAAAAAAAACGCCGCCGCAGTTTATGCGGTGGCACTATTTTAACTAAAACCCGAACTTTTCAGAAAGATAAAGCCTGATTTTTTCTATATCTATCCTGTCCTGACGCATGGTATCCCTGTCCCTTACGGTAACCTTATGGTCTTCGAGGCTGTCAAAATCAACTGTCACGGCAAACGGGGTGCCTATTTCATCCTGGCGACGGTAGCGCTTGCCAATGCTGCCGGTGTTATCATATTCGACGTGATAGTATCTCTTCAGGTCATGGTATATCTTCCGCGCCAGTTCCTCAAGGGGTTCTTTCCTGGAGAGGGGCAGCACGGCGCACTTTACTGGGGCTACTTCCGGATGGAACCCAAGCACCACGCGGGTTTCTCCATCCACCTCCTCTTCTCTGTAAGCATCGCACAGCAGCACCAGCATGGCCCTGTCAACACCTAAAGAAGGCTCTATAACATAGGGCGTTATATGTTTATTCTCTTCCTGGTCAAAGTAGGTCAGCGTCTTGCCTGAGTATTCCATGTGCCTGGAGAGGTCGAAATCGGTCCGGTTGGCCACACCCCACAGTTCACCCCATCCGAAGGGGAACCTGTACTCCAGATCGGTGGTGGCCTTAGAATAGTGCGACAGTTCCTCGGGTGCATGGTCTCTCAATCGTAAATTCTCTTTTCTTACACCTATTGATGTGAAGAAATCCATGGTAAACTGCCGCCAGAATTCGAACCATTTCATGTCTTCGCCGGGCTTTACGAAAAATTCCAGCTCCATCTGTTCAAATTCTCTTGTCCTGAATATGAAATTCCCCGGAGTAATTTCATTTCTGAAAGCCTTTCCTATCTGAGCTATGCCAAAGGGCAGTTTCACACGGCTGGTGTCCAGCACATTTTTAAAATTGACAAATATGCCCTGGGCCGTCTCCGGGCGGAGGTAAACAACAGAACTTGAATCTTCTGTAACTCCCTGGTGAGTTTTGAACATGAGGTTAAATATCCTGGCGTCGGTCCAGGCCACTTCGCCGCATACGGGGCACTTTATCCTGTTTTCGTGGATAATGCGGGAAAGCTCCTCAACGCTTTTTCCTTCCACATGCATGTTCAGCGCGTCCTCGATGAGGTGGTCCGCCCGGAAGCGCGATTTGCACTGTTTGCAGTCCACCAGCGCGTCGTTAAACCCCGCCACATGGCCCGACGCCTCCCACACCCTCGGGTGCATCAATATGGCACTGTCAAGGCCCACCACATCCTCCCTCTCGTGGACTACCTTTTTCCACCATATGCGCTTTACATTTTGCTTGAGTTCGGCGCCCAGAGGGCCATAATCCCAGGTATTCGCAAGACCCCCGTAAATCTCCGAACCCTGAAAAACAAACCCCCGGCGCTTACAAAGTGAAATGATCTTGTTCATGAGCTTTTCTCCACTTTCTGCCACAAAAATTCCCCTTTCTTAAAATTAATCTTTAAAATTGATTATTTCATGTTTAAAGATTTTCCGCAGGCTGCAACTTCCGGAATTTCAGCACCAAAAGCAACGCTCCAAAAACAATATATTAAAAACCCCTAAACCAGAAATCTGGTCTAGGGGTCCTTTTCTTCAGGACGGTTCCACCCTAGTTGCAGGTTTTCAGCCTGCCGCTTTTTCGTTGACCGTTTTACTTTGTCTTTCGCTCATCCCGGCGCCACATCTTTTTTATGCCACGGAGCTTCCACCGGCCTCCGCTCGCTGACGGCAGGGAAAAAAGACTTTTCGGGACGATAAGATTTAATCTAGTAAAAAATATATACCATTGAGACGGTTAAGTCAAGGGTTCACATCAAAAACCGCACCCGGCTTACTCTTCAGAAATACCTTTTTATGGATACAAGTTTTTTAATTAATTCCCCCGAATTTTGGAATATTAAAAGCAGGGAAAGTTTTATTTTGCTCGGGAAGGTGGTTAAGATGAAAATTGGAATAGTAGGTACAGGCATCGTAGGCTCCACGGCGGCATTTGCCTTGATGCTGCAGGGCATTGCTTCGGAATTGGTTTTGATAGATAAAAACAGGGACAAAGCCGAAGGGGAAGCCCTCGACCTTGTCCATTCCATGTCCTTTGTTCACCCTATGGAAATCTATGCCGGTGATTACAGCGATTTAAAAAGCGCAAAGATAGTAATAATTTCCGCAGGACCAAGCATAGCAAAGGGTGAAACACGCCTGGACCTTGCCGCCAAAAACTTTAAGGTTTTTCAAGAAATCATCCCCCAGATTGTAAAATATAACGGAGATTGCATTTTGCTGGTGGTTACGAACCCCGTCGATGTACTGTCATACGCCGCCATGAAGCTGTCCGGTTTTCCCAAAAACCGCGTGATAGGTTCCGGGACCGTCCTGGACAGTTCCCGTTTCCGTTCCGCCCTGGCGGCCGGTCTTCATGTGGATGCCAGGAATATCCACGGGTACGTAATCGGCGAACATGGGGATTCACAGGTGGCGGCCTGGAGCCTGACCAATATAATGGGAATTAGATTTGATGAATTCTGCGAAAAATATATGGAAAATTGCAATCCACATATAAAGCAGGAAATTGAAAGTGAAGTCAGGAACTCAGCCTACAAGGTCATAGAAAAAAAAGGAGCGACAAGCTTCGCCGTTGCTCTCGCCATAGCAAAAATAGTAAAATCCATACTCAGGGATGAAAATTCCATACTGACCGTTTCCACATATATTGAAAGCCTGGATGGAATTGAAGACGTATATATGAGCCTGCCCTGTGTTGTCAATAAAAACGGTATTGAAAAGGTCCTGATGCCTCCGCTTTCTGCAGCCGAAAAACAGGCTTTAAAAAAATCCGCCGAAACCATCAGGAGATACATCTATGAAATTTTGGGGACTCATGTGCAGTGACGACACAACATATCGAATTAGGATAACTTCCCCGAAATTTTATGCAACGTTTTCCTCATCTGGTTCATCCATAGTCTTCGTATTATCCAAGCTATTAGTTTAGCAAATATCTGTCTGCAGTCAACAACTTTATAGTAGTAGGCCTAGACTCTCAGCACAGGGCTCACCCGCCCATTTCCTTTACATTACATGCCTTGATTCCTAGAAGTCATCTCTTTTATCGTTTCCTTACCTGCTTGTATAATTATGTTATCTAAATTTTTAATCATTTCTCACCTTTGACCATACATATTTAAATATAAATCTCTTGCTTTTTTTATTTCGCTATCGGGGAGTACTTTGGGGTTACCCATTCCACTTGCAAAACAACATATTTTGGCCACGTCTTCTAACATAACTGCAGCGGTTAAAGCAGCCTTAATGTTTGGGCCGATGGTTATTACACCGTGGTTTTCCAGGAGACAAGCCAGTTTATCTCCTATAGCCTCTACAATAGCAGGCCCCATATTGTCGTCCCCAACCGGTGTATACCTTGCTACAGGCACTTCACCGCCCACCGCGTTTGCTAAAGTTGTAGTAACAGCGGGAATAGGTTTATTTAACACCGCGAAACAAGTTGCGTAAATGGAGTGCGTATGAATTACGCTATTAATGTGCGGCATATGTCTGTAAATATAAAGATGAACCTTTGTATCAACCGAAGGTTTCAATTTGCCATCGATAATATTTCCTTGCGAATCAAGAATAACGATGTCTTCTGGATTTAAATTTTCATATTCTATTCCACTCGGTGTTATTGCTATATAGCCAGTTTCGGTATCTCTACCGCTAACATTGCCACCTGTTAAAGTAACAAGATGGTAATATATCAATTTATTTGCAGCTTTTAAAACTTCTTCTCTTAATTCTTTTAATAACACTTTAATTCCTCCCAATAAATTAAACTGAAGCGCTTTTTCCAATTTCCTGGCCTATTTTATAATTGTAAATAGCGAGGCCAATTGCAACTATTGCCAATATAGCAAAGCCAAGTATTTTTGTTTGCATGATCTTGAGGATAACCCAGACTAACGGATTTGCTCCATCGCAAATACTAGCAATCATAGTTGCGCCTTTAGGAATTGCAAATTTTGCGTCAATAGCTAGTTGAGTATGCAAAGGAGCCATGTTCGTAGCAATTAATAGCCCAACGGCTACTGTGATAAAGCCTATAACTAATGTGCGAAACACATTTCCTTTAGTTACAGGCACGATCATACATAACATGAAGGGCAGAACGGCTAAATCTGCAAAAGGCAAAACTCTGTTGCCGGGTAATATGCCGGCCAATAATATAGTAATGGGAACTAAAACTAAAGATGCGGCCATAGCGGCAGGATGTCCAATAGCGACTGCTGAATCTAGACCAATATACACTTTACTCTGAGTTTTAAAATGCCTTTGAATAAAATCTTGTGCCGCATCTGAAAGAGGTATTAAGCCCTCCATGAGCATTGCAGCCATTTTCGGAATTAGTACCAAAACAGCTCCCATTGTAATACCGATATTTAAAACTCCTTTTAAATCGTAACCAGCTAGAACCCCCATTACTAGGCCCAATATACTGCCGATAATCATCGGCTCGCCAAAAATGCCGAATCTCTTCTGCAGCGTTTCAGGATCAGCTTTTATATCTTTTATAACAGGAATGTAATCAATAAGTTTATTTAATATAATAGCTATAGGTACGTAAGCCGCTGAAAAACCATGTGGTAAAGAAACGCCAGGAAGACCATTAAATTGTTCTACATTCGGTGCTGTTAAATCTGCAAGCACCATAATTATTATCATATCAAGCCCGGAAGCAACCATACCCCAAAACAGGCTACCCGTTGCCGCACTCACTAACGCTCCTGTGAAGGCAAAATGCCAATAATTCCAAATGTCAATATTAACTGTTCTTGTGGTCCTTGTTACAAGCATTACGATATTTATTACCAATCCTAATGGAATTATTAAAGCTCCTACTTTTGAAGCAAAAGATATGGCAGCCGCCGCAGGCCAACCAACATCAATAACCGTTAATTGTAGGCCCGTTCTTTCAACCATTTTTTGAGCAGCCGGCCCCAAATTATTCGCTAACATTCCAATAACAAGATTAAGCCCAATAAAACCAATTCCTACGGTTAATCCAGATCTTATTGCCCTGCCGAGTTTTGCTCCCAATAATACACCCAGAACTGTCAAGATGATGGGCATCATTATACTAGGCCCTAAACCCACAATAAAATTAAGAATTTCCATTTTATTTCCTCCTTTTGTTTAATTTTTAAAATATCTTAAAGATTAAATTAGTTAAATACCTAATTTTGAAATAATTTCATCTGTAACCTTGTCTACACCTATCCCCGTTAAAAACGCTGTACCCATTATAACAGGTGTGGAAATCTGGTTGGAAACGGTAGTCGTAGATACTATTAAATCCGCATCTGCTGCTTTTGATATTAATTCAGCCACTTTACATTGAACAATATTAACTTCTTTATCCTTTCCTTTTTTCTTTAAAGATTCTTCTAGTTTTTTTGCCACCATCGTCGAGGTGCAAATGCCCGTTCCGCAAGCAATCAAAATAGTTTTTTTAGCCATATCAAAATCCCCTTTATTTAAAAATTTTTAAAAACGTTTAAATAGATCAAGTTAAGGAAAATGTATTTGCTAAATTTATAAAAAATCTAAATTATTAAATCAGAAATTCACCAACTCCTTTTCTAAAAGTTTTTTACTTTCTTCAAAGTCACTTGCTTGTAAAATGGCTTTTAAAGATCCCTCCTTTTGAAACAAATTCATTAGTTGTTGTAATAGTAAAAGCTGGTTGTAAGGATTATCAAGCGCCAACATAAATACTATATTAACAGGAATTTCTTTTTCGCTTTCTCCCATGAGATTAAAACTAATCGGTTTTGGTAAAATAGATATTAAAACGGCAGGTTTGATTACGTGTTCCGCATCCGTATGTGGTATGGCAACATTTATATCTAGTGTTTTTAAACCCGTAGGAAAAATTTTCTCCCTCTCGATAACCGCTTTAGCAAATGTATTTTTAACGTATCCTCTTTTATGAAGATATTCCCCCATATCGTTCAATAATTGCTCTTTCGTACTGATTTCTTCAACTTTCGGCCTGTAGAATTCTAATTGGAAACTTGGTATATTCACTATTTTATCCTCCCTATCAAAATTAAATTGCACTTTTAATGCACAAAATCATTTGTTTATTTCATTTTCTTTGACATATAATAAGCAAATACCATTCCAATACCTGTGGTAGATTTAGTTTAAACTCACAAGACTTTCTAAAAAAACTTTTTTTATTTCTTCTGAGGTAGACAAAAGCTTTAACTTCAAAATAAAACTTCGATTTTCAATCAAAGAATACAAACTTCTAATAATATCTTTTGAATCTTGTTTTAGCGCCATCATCAAAACTATTTCTGCCTCTTTTTCTGCCGCCCATGCCACGGGATTTTTTAAAATTGCTACGGCAATCGCAGGTTTTATTACGTTTTCGGGGCTGCCGTGGGGTATGGCGACATTATTTTCAAACAGGGTGGGACCCATTACTTCCCTTTTGTAAACGTCCAGCAAAAATTTTTCATTAACATGTCCGCTGTTTATCAATAAGTTCCCCAGCCCGTCCAGGACTTCGTTTTTCGTACCAAAATCCGCAGGCGCGACTATTAAATCTTCATAGAACACATCGGCTAAAGGCAAAACACCAGGGTGCCTTCTATCTATCGTTTGCGAGTGGGCCCGTAATTTAAGGATTTCTGTTATTTTACCAACGGATTTACCGTTGATTATTTCTTCCAGAGGAATAAAGGGGATGCGGGAATCTTCGGGGTTTACCGTTCCAACTACCGCTACCACGTTTTTCTCCGTTTTAATTTTTTCTATTTTAAATTTAATATCTTCATCTCCCATAACCCCAACAGGAATTATTTCAGCTCTTTCACGTATATCCGGAATCATTTTTTCAATAAGGCTTTTAAGCTTGATGGCCGTGCCTTCTCCGGTTATGCATACGGTGAGGATGGCGCATTTATCTTCATTCCGGACAGTTTCAATTGGTATCAACCTGCCAAGCCCTACTTTGTCTTTGTCTATACTCTCCACAATTTCATCCAATGTGGTATCGGGTAAAATCGCCCTCCTCACCGCTTCCAGCACCATTATGGTATCCACGCGCCCGACCGTTTTGGTGGGAATCCCTGTTTTCTGGGTGATTATTTCTCCAAAAGTTATAAGTGAACCCATATCCACCAGTAGAAGAACACCTTTGCCTTCATCGACCTTCTTTACTACTTCCAAGGCCTTTTGAAGGGCGGATTCGGGTCTTTCGTCCAGGGACATTTCTATTGCAACAGCATGATTTACTCCCAGAAGGCGGTTTGCCACATCGGCCATACCCTGAGCAACATGGCCGTGAGTCAAGACCACTACCCCCACGCGCCCTTTTTTGAAATCCACAGGATGTGTTATGGTGCGAAGATACATGGCCACAAACCCGATTTCATCATCAGGCATTTTATATCCCGAAGAGCTTTCTATCACTTGTACCATCTCTTCTGCCACTTTGTATTCAAGCCTGTATTCATTTTTTACTTTTTCAAGTTGAGGATTGATAATGGGCTTCCCCTGCTGTAACCGTTCCAATGTAGCGCTCAAGTGTATGGCCAGGCAGTAGAACAGATGGTTGTCCATTCTGCCCAGCTTTCTCTCCGCTATTTTTGTCATCTTTTCTGCCATATCAACAATCTTATGCCCCACTATTCCAACAAGATCGTGCTTTGCCAGCATTTGATGGCTTGTTTCAAATTGTCTAACCAGCTGCTGGAACCTAATTTCCAGTTCGCCGCCTATAACTCTATTTATCACTTCCTGGCTTAATCCCTGCTCCTGTAATTCCTGATATTTTTGCTCTATATACTGATATATCTCCTGAGGAAGTATATAAAGGTCTTCTTTGGGCATAATCTTTGTGGGCATTTCGCCCGGGCTCACAATAAAATCTCCTTTTAGAAATTTTTCCACCTCTGGATTCCGCTGCTGGATCTTGAGCAATCCCCTCCTGGCATGAGTTGGCAAATCTATCAGGTCTATGTCTATGTGCTCCTGTTGACTTCCCACATAAGTCAAAAATCCCCTGGCACACGCTACCTGGATATCGCTCCTGAGCTGGCCGATATTGCCCGGACAATCGTAGAGCAGCAGTGCCCTCAAGGCTTCCTGGGTTACTTTTATCTTAACCCCTATTCTGTCCGCTTCTTTGCTGAAAAACTCCTTTATGATTTCATATCGCTCTACAAGAGGCCTGGCGGAGAGGGGCGGAAGCTCGATTATCATGGGAATCCTGCGGCGAAATGTTAGAAGCAGTGATGATTCTATATCTTCGGTGGTGGCGGCTATAATCATGACGTTGGCGCTTCTTACATTTTCCGTCTCCCCCAACCGCCGGAATTTTCCTTTATCCATTAAAAAGTAAAGCAATTCCTGCCCTTCGGGCGGCAGGCGGTGCACCTCGTCTAGAAAAAGAATTCCTCCGTTAGCCTTCTCAACCAATCCTTCTTTGGCTGAATCGGCGCCGGTATATGCCCCTTTTACATGTCCGAAGAGCTGGGATAAAAGAAGCTGGGGATTTTCCGCATAGTCAGCGCAGTTAAAAACCACAAAGGGAGCGTTTGAAGGCAACCTCCCAATCTCAACGGCAAAACTGTGCATAGCTTCCGCCAGATTGCTTTTCCCCACCCCGGTCGGCCCCAGTATCAATGTATGAAGGCCGTGAGGCGGGTACAGTATTGCGGCTTTGGCCTGCTGGACCTGGGGCTTCAGGCTGCCGTCAAAGCCTATAATTCTCTCAAAAGCCGTTGACGAAATGTAATTGTTCGACCTGTTATTCTCGGTGTGCTTGACGGGTTCAATGCTGTACCGATTTGTTTTGGATAAATTGTTTTGAATATTCGTTATATTTTGTTTTATTTCTTTTTTTAACTGTGAGACTATGAACCGGGAAACATAAAATCCCCGCTTATTTATTTCCCTGGTCAATTCCCTATCCGAAATTTTAACGTTTTGATAAAGTATTTCCGAAATAGCTTTGATTAAAAGGGGTTTCCGCCTTTCCCTTGAATCGGGGATCCCCAGTTCCCCTCTCAAAATAGTTACCTCATCCCGCCTGGTGCCAAGGAGCGACGCCAGCTGGTCATCGGTGTAAGGGTTTTTCTTGTCTTCAGTTTGTATCAACTTTACCAGCCGGTCTTTCACCCATTTCACCCCCTCGAACAATTTAATTAATGCAACTTTTATACCATTGAATGGCATACATTGTTGAATATATCGTTATCTTTATTTAATTTTTTATTTTTTTATTTATAAGCGAATTATGCCGTTATGTAAACAAATTATACCACATTTTATTCCATAGCTTTATCAGTAGATCAATGGCAAAGGCGGTAAGAAAAAGGTTAATATCCAGTAATTTATAAGGATATTAAAAGGGCCTGCTTCAAGTAGCAGGCCCTATTGCTGAATTTTAACATTATCTCTTCTGTATACTTTTGCGTAATAGATTATATCAAGAATATTATTGATCACTCCGGCGCCCCTTGCAAATATAAGCCCTGTAAACATCGGGCCCAAGACGGAAATCCTGAACGGTATTCCAGCCAGAGCGAAAATATCAAGATTTACACCGACGGCTATAATGACCGATATAACCGTATTTATTACGTCTCTTCGTTCTTCTTCAGACCACTCCGCCATAGGTTTTGAAATTATGCCCCATACAAGCAGTATGGTCTTTGTAAGGGATTCTATGACTACAGAAAGCACTGTTACGACTTTGACCACGTCCACCACTTTCCCCTCCATTTCATTCAATCTTTCCTAATGTATAAAATATGCTATAACAGTTATTTTTGAAACATATGAGTCTAATTTTTATGAAAATAATCATACACCGCCTGAGCGGCTTTTGTGTTCATCCCCGGCACTCTGGAAAGCTCCTCCACCGAAGCCTTTTTTATACCTTCTATGCCGCCGAATACCTGCAGCAAAGCCAGCCGGCGGGTCTTCCCTATGCCGGGTATATCATCCAGGACCGAGTGAAGGTTTCGCTTGCTCCGGAGCTTCCTGTGGAAACTGATAGCAAAACGATGGGCTTCGTCCCTCACCCGCTGGAGCAGGTAAAGGGCCTCTGAATCCCGGGGTAATATAATAGGATCGTCTTTTCCCTCCACAAAGATGTGTTCGAATTCTTTAGCAAGGGCTATTGTAGGAATATGAGAAAGGTTCAATTCCCCAAGCGCATCCCTGGCATACTTTAGCTGGCCTTTTCCGCCGTCTATGAGGAGCAGGTCCGGAAAATCCTTAAACTTTTCGTCTCCCTCAATACCGCGCTTAAACCTGCGGAGAACCGCTTCCTTCATACTCTCGAAGTCATTGGGCCCATCCACCGTCTTAATCTTGAATTTCCTGTAATCCTGTTTTTTCGGCATGCCTTCTTCAAAAACCACCATAGAGGCCACCGATTCTGTGCCCTGGGTATTGGAAATGTCAAAAGCCTCAATCCGGTTAGGCACATCTTCAAGATTCAAATAAATCTTCAGTTCTTCCAGGGCCTTTTTATTCCTCAACTTTTCCCTGTCTTCTATGCTCTCCCTTTGATCAAGGAAGCTCCTGGCGTTTTCCGCCACCATCCGGGCCAGCTGCTTCTTCTCACCGCGCCGCGGCACTATTATGCTCACCCTCGAACCCTTTTTGCGGGAAAGCCAATCTTCGATAGTCTTGATGTCATCTATTTCTTCTTCAACAATAATTTCCCTGGGTATGAAAGCAGCGCCGTCGTAAAATTGTTTGACAAAAGAAGTCATTATCTCCTTTCTCTCCACTCCATCGGTATTTTTTAATATGAAGGGTTCCCGTTCTACCAGCTTTCCCTCCCGGATAAAAAACACCTGAATGCAAACCGTATCAAACCCCCGGGCCATGGCAATGACATCCTGATCCACCGGATTCGTGGACACTATTTTCTGTTTTTCCCGGACTTTTTCCAGGGCCACAATCTGGTTCCGGAGGACCGCCGCCCATTCAAAATCAAGGTTTTCCGCGGCTTTTTCCATTTTCTCTTTCAACTGAGCGATAAGGGCTTCCTGCTTGCCTTCCAGGAACATCATGACGTTCTTTATTATTTCATTATATTCCTTTTCATCAATATTTCCCTGGCAGGGCGCAAGGCACCTCTTAATGTGGAAATTGAGGCACGGTCGCTCTTTCAGCGGAAGTTCGCTTAAATCCTTCTTGCAGGCCCGAACGGGAAATATCTTCCTTATTACATCAATGGCGTCTCTCATGGCCCCGGCATCGGCATAAGGGCCAAAATATTTGGCTCCATCCTTTTTCACCCTCCGAACCACCTGAATACGGGGAAACGGTTCATTTAAAGTAATCTTTATATAAGGGTATTGTTTGTCGTCCCGGAGGAGGATGTTGTATTTTGGGCGGTGGAATTTTATTAGGTTGCACTCGAGTATAAGCGCCTCCACCTCGGAATCTGTGACGATGTATTCAATATCCTCTATTTTCGGGACCATAGAGGCCACTTTCAGCGGAAGGTTTTTGGAAGACTGGAAATAAGACCGCACCCGGTTCTTTAAAGAAACGGCCTTACCCACATATATTACCTTCCCTCTCCTGTCCTTCATGATATAAACGCCGGGTTTTTCGGGAAAAGAGGATATTTTTTCGGAATTAAACATAAAAAAATCCCTCCCGGCTTTATTATACCATATGCGGGAGAGTTCTAAATCTTTCTGTTGACGTGGTTCACATGGTCAAAGCCTTCACCGATGATGTGGACCACATGATCGTCGTCAAGAGTGTAATACACCTGTTTCCCTTCTCTCCGGAATTTCACCAGGTGGGAGGCCCGCAGGAGCCTCAGATGATGGGAAACGTTGGAAACCGTAGTATTCAATATTGTGGCAATATCGCAAACACACAGTTCCTCCTTTGATAAAATATATAGAATTTTGGCCCGGGTCTCGTCCGCCAGCACCTTAAAGAGTTCCGCCAGGGCCGACATCTCAGGAACGGTTCCCATAAGCCTTTTTACCTTGTCTTCATCCAGACAAAATGCATCACAAAAATCCGCATCCTCATTGCGTTTTGGCTCCATCAGAATGCCCCCATAAACCTCCAGGATTTTTATCCGCCTTCTAAAGCAATTATACCAGAGTCTTTATTATTATTTCACTCTATTTAATTCTTATATAAAAATTCTTTTATAAACCCCGTTATTCCTTCCACATCCGAAAATAAAAAAACGGGAATCGAGCGGCCCTTAATCTCCAACCTGAGACCTGTGCCGCACCGCTCGTCGCTTTTTTTAACATCTACGGCGGCAAAATGGCGCTTTAGGGTCTCTGTAATTTTCTTTTCATCTATAACCACGGCCATGGCATTTTCATCATGCAGGAGGTCAAAGCCTTCCTCGATGCCCTCCTTTTTTAAGACCATTATCTTTGGTATTTTCGCCGCCTTGTAACCTTCCACCAGGATTATGTCACACGCGGCCATTTCCTGTATTATTTGAAAAAGGGATTTTTCTTCCATCTGCCTCGAAATCTTCAGCATTGCGTCTTTGCCCGCCGCGACAACCTCGTCGGCTCCAGCCCGGAAAAATTTGCCCGTATCCTTTTGACCCGGCTCCATTTGGTGATGGGTGTGCTTTATAACCCCTACTTTCATGCCTTCCGTCTTTAACCTTTTAATTATCTGTTCCAGAAGGGTGGTCTTGCCGCTGCCGGAAAATCCGGCAAAACCCACAACAACCGCCATGCGCCCTCACCTCACTATTTAAAGATTCTACATCCCGCTCAATTTTTCCTCTATAAAGCTGTTTTTTAAACTCCGAATCAGCCGTTTGACAGATTCAACATTTCAGGTCTTTTATCTGCCGGCAAATAAAGCAGGGCTGCAGAACACGCATGACAACAAAAAGGCCGGTAAATCCCGGCCCGAATTTTTATTTCGCTGTCAGTATGGATTTATCCTCAGCTTCCAGATTTCCTTCCCAGATATATTTTCTGGTCTCGATCACAAGAACTCCGCTGAGGGCTATTAGGGAAATCAGGTTTGGTATGGCCATGAGGCCGTTGAATATATCGGCAAATCCCCACACAATATCGAGTTTGGTCACCGATCCCACAAAGGCGGCAATGACCCACAACCAGCGATAGGGCGTTACGGCCTTTGTGCCGAGAAGGTATTCTACGGCTTTTTCGCAATAATAGGACCAGCCGAGAATGGTGGAATACACAAAGGTCAAAAGGCCTATGGTGAGAGTAACGGGACCTATCACGGGAATATGCTCAAAGGCTGTCTTAGTAAGCTCGGCTCCTTTAAGGCCGGTCTCCCAGCTGCCGGTGGTAACGAGCACCAGGCCCGTCATCAAACAAATGATAACAGTATCCCAGAAAGTACCCGTCATCTGGACCAGGGCCTGTCGGGCGGCGTTTGGGGTCTGGGCCGCGGCCGCCGCTATGGGTGCGCTGCCCAAACCGGACTCATTGGAGAAGAGGCCGCGGGCCACACCGTAGCGGATGGCCTGCATAACGGTGGCGCCGGCAAATCCTCCCGTTACCGCCTGGCCGGTAAAAGCGCTCTTCAATATGGTAACAATGGCGCCCGGAATAGCCGCTGCGTTCATAGCAAGTATAATCAAACATCCGAGTATATATATTATTGCCATAAACGGCACCAGAGCCTCGCAAACCCGGGCTATGCTCTTTATGCCGCCGATGATGACTATGCCGGTCAGCACGGCTATTATAAGACCTGTAATCCATGAAGGAACATTAAAAGTTGTTCTTACCATATCTGAAATCGAGTTGGCCTGAACCGTAACCCCAATACCGAAACCTGCGATGGCGGTGAACAGCGCGAAGATGACGCCCAGCCATTTCATGCCAAGGCCCCGTTCCAGCACGTACATGGGACCGCCGGCCATCTGCCCCAGGGAGTTTTTTGTGCGGTATTTTACCGAAAGCAGGGCCTCCGCATATTTTGTGGCTATACCGAAAACGCCGGTAATCCATAGCCAGAAAACCGCCCCCGGTCCCCCCCAACCTACGGCGGTGGCTACACCCACGATGTTTCCGGTGCCCACCGTAGCCGCCAGAGCGGTGGTCAGAGCGCCGAAATGGCTCACATCACCCTCGCCTTCCGAAGTCCTCGTAAGCGAAAGCTTAATCGCCTTAAATATATAACGCTGAATGCCCTTCAACCTGAAAGTTAAAAAAACATGAGTGCCCACCAGAAGAACCAGCATGGGCGGCCCCCATACTATATTACTCACTGATTTTAAAAATTTTTCCAGTACTTCCATAAAATACCTCCTAAATACTCTTTTTAAAAATTTCTTGCACCATATATTATTTTGGGAATTAATAAATCTCAAATCCCACCCCCTAACAAATTTAAAACTTTAACCCCACCTGAAAGCCAAAAATTAAAGCGGTATCGGTCTTTTTATTATATTACATTTGTCGCGCAAAATATATACCAGATTTCACGGCTGAGAGTCTGGCGAAAACCCGCAATTGTTATGTTCGTGAATATTCTTAATATATTATTAAGTTCCTGTCTTTTCAGATGGAACTTTTTGTTTCCATAGTTTCCACCGGGGCAGGATAATTTGAGGAAAATGTCGAATATTAAGATGTATGATTTATCCGGGGGGGGGATAAATTTGAAAAAGTTCAGGTATCGGATTCGTTTTAACGACAGGGTGGGTATGGTGAAGGATATATCCGAAGTAGTAGCAATGGGCCAAGCCAATATTTTATCCCTGTCGGTGCGGCCCGGAGAAATATACCTTCAGGTAGAACCGGTTTCCAGCGATAAGCTGCATTTTATACTGGAAAATATATCCTCAATTAAGGATGTGCTGGAAGTCACCCCCATTGAGTGGATGCCTCACGAGCTTGCTGAGCAACAGCTCAGAACGGTCATAAATTCGGTTCAGGAAGGTATACTATCCGTGAATGGAAATCTTGTAATTACCACATGCAATCTCAGGGCAACGCAGCTCCTTGGATTAGAATCTTCTCCCGTGGGCAGACTTTTGCCGGATGTTTTGAATTTACCCGCAGAGATTTTAAAACAATTGCGGGAAGGGAAAATGCTGGAACAAAAAGAGGTGAGCGCCCAGACTTCCAAAGGCCGCCTGAAGCTGATGATAAATTCAAAGCCCGTTTTTGACGATACGGGCAGACCCTCCGGTTCGGTTTTAACGATTTATAAGATGTCGGAGGTTCGCCGCCTGGCCCACTCCTTGACAAGGCCGGTGATGGTCACCTTCGACGACATTATACATGAGAGCAAGAAGATGAAGGAAATTGTCGAAATGGCCAAAACCATAGCGGTCGGGGATTCCACGGTACTTTTGCGGGGCGAAAGCGGCACCGGAAAGGAGCTGTTCGCCAGAGCCATTCACATGGCCAGCCCGCGGAGAGATCACCCCTTTGTGGTAGTCAACTGCGCCGCCATTCCGGACACGCTTCTGGAAAGCGAACTCTTCGGTTACGCCGACGGCACCTTCACCGGTGCAAGGCGCGGCGGCCGGCCGGGGCTTTTTGAATTCGCCCATCACGGCACCATTTTTCTCGATGAGATCGGAGAAATACCACCCTACATCCAGGCGAAGCTGCTAAGGGTGTTGCAGGAAGGCAGCGTCCGCCGCCTGGGAGAACTGGAAGAAAACCGGGTGGATGTGAGGATTATTGCCGCCACCAATCGCCCGCTGGAAGAAATGATAGTAAGGGGGGATTTCCGGCAGGACCTGTTCTACAGGTTAAACGTAATTCCCATCTATCTGCCGCCTTTAAGAGAACACAAAAAAGATATACCGGTGCTGGTGGATTATTTTATCTCCAAATTTAATCAGAGGCTTAACAAGAGCGTACAGGGTATATCGCCCGAGGCGCTGGATCGTTTAATGCAGTATGACTGGCCCGGTAATGTCAGAGAACTGGAAAATGTGATGGAAAGGGCCATGAATCTGGCCAGGGATTTTATCATAAAGCCCAATGATATAATAATCAATGCCCCTTCCTTTTTATCGTCTCCCGCGGAGAAATACTTTCATCTGAAAGATGCCGTCCAGGAGACGGAAAAGGAATCGCTTATTCGGGCCCTATCCCAGGGAGGAAGCGCCCGAAAAGCCGCAAAAATTCTCGGGGTTTCCCATACGACAGTGATCAAAAAAATAAAAAAATACGGGATATCGTTAAAATGATTTCCATCTGGAACGAAATGTTTCCACCCTATAAAAATTTTTGACGCAAATTTATTCCCATATTGACAGAGCACCGCCCTTCCCTGCGCCTGGCACAATTTTTGCTTAACTTTAAATATAGAGAAACAGCTTTTTAAAACTTAAAAAGGAGGGCAAATTAAAATGATAGTTGGTGTTCCAAAAGAGATAAAGGCCCAGGAGAACCGCATCGCCATGACCCCTGCCGGTGCCGACGCCTTTATAGCGGCCGGCCACAGGGTCCTGGTTGAAAAAGGCGCCGGTGAAGGTGCAGGTTTTTCCGATGACAGCTTCAAGGCTGTCGGTGCGGAAATCGTCCCCAGTGCCGCCGATGTGTGGGCAAGCAGTGACATGATAGTTAAGGTCAAGGAACCTCTCCCCTCGGAATACAGGTACTTCAGACCCGGCCTGATACTCTTCACATACCTCCACCTGGCTCCTGAACCGGAATTGACCAAGGCTTTGATGGACAAAAAAGTGGTGGCAATAGCCTATGAAACCGTGCAAAAAGCTGACAGGAGTCTCCCTCTACTTACACCCATGAGTGAGATTGCGGGCCGCATGGCTGTGCAGGTAGGTGCCACTTATCTCGAAAAAATTCACGGCGGCAAGGGCGTATTGCTGGACGGCGTCGCCGGCGTCCCCCCGGCGTCGGTGGTTGTGGTCGGCGCCGGTACCGTGGGCACCAGTGCTGTTAAAAGGGCCGTGGGTGTAGGCGCCAGGGTTACGGTTATCGATGTGAACATCGACAGGCTCCGCTATCTTGAAGATATTTTCCGCAACAGCATCGAAACCCTCTATTCCAACAGGTTTAACCTGTTCGAAGCCGTAAGCCAGGCAGATCTGGTGGTGGGGTCGGTTTTAATACCGGGAGCCAAAGCCCCAAAACTCATTACCGAAGAAATGGTTAAGAACATGAAACCCGGCAGCGTAATAGTTGATGTGGCCATCGACCAGGGCGGCTGTGTGGAGACCATAGATCATCCCACGACTCATGCGGACCCCGTATTCGTAAAACACGGAGTCGTGCATTATGCCGTAGCCAACATTCCGGGCGTAGTTCCCCGCACATCAACCCTAGCCCTGACCAACGCCACACTTCCTTACGCGCTTAGAATAGCCAACAAGGGCTGGAAACAGGCGATCACTGAAGATCCGGCCCTTGCCCGGGGGGTTAATGTGCTGGATGGCAAGGTAACCTACGCCGCGGTAGCCGCCGCTCACAATCTGCCCTATTATCCTCTTGAGGACGTGCTGAAAAATATGTAAACAATGTGTCCACAAAGAAACCGGCACGCCGGAGTTTTTATCCCGGTATGCCGGTTTCCTGCCTCTTATAGTGTATTGCTATTAACACTGGATAATTACGGAATTACCGGAAGAGTAAAGTAAAATTCGGTCCCGCCGGCGGGGTGGTTTTTTGCAAAAACCCTGCCTCCATGGGCCTCAACAATATTTTTGACTATGGCAAGACCAAGCCCTGTACCTCCCTTGTGGCGGGCTCTGGACTTGTCCACCTTGTAAAACCTTTCCCATACAAAAGGCAGTTCATCTTCAGGAATGCCCGGCCCCTGGTCTTTGACCGAAACCATAACCCCGCCGTCATTTGTCCTCGCTTTTATAAGAATTTCCTTGCCGTTTTCCGAATATCTCAAAGCGTTGTCGATGAGGTTAATAAGCACCTGCTCTATCCTGTCCTCGTCGGCCATCACCAGCGGTAATTCCTCGAATTCGGTCTTTAATACAATACCCTTTTGCTCGGCAATTGGAGTAACTTTTTTTATGACTCTCTCGGTAAGGTGTCGTATAGAAATCTTATCCTTCTTTAAGTTCAGGTGACCCGTTTCTATTTGAGTCAGGTCTAAAAGCTCATTCACCAGCCGCCTCAACCTCAGGGTTTCCTCAAGGATTATATTCAAATATTTCTTTTTTTCCACAGGGTCTTCCACCATGTCGTCAATAAGGGCTTCTGTATATCCTTGCAGGTAAGACAGGGGCGTCCTGAGTTCATGGGAAACATTGCCCACAAATTCCCTTCTCAAATGTTCCAGTTTTCGCTCCCTGGTTACATCCTGCAGGACCGCCACCACCCCCCAGAGTCCCAGGTCTTTGTCCATAAGGGGGGCCAGCCTGACGCTAAGCACCCTGCCGTTTATTTTAATTTCATCTTGTAACGAGCTTTTTGTATCCTTTACTTTTTCGAGAAATGGGCTTAAAACCTGGAACCCTTTGTCTTCCGCATTCTGTTCCGAGTCGCCCCGCAAGAGCTCTTCCGCCTGGGGGTTGGCCATAAGCACGTTCCCGTCGTTATCAAAGGTTATTACGCCGTCGGTCATGCTTAAAAGGACGTTCCTCAGTTGATCTTTTTCCTGGGAAAGGGCGTTGATGTTCTTTTTCAGGGCGTCGGACAGGTAGTTGATGCTTTTGGCCAGTGTTCCTATCTCATCGTCGGACAGCACCTCCACCCTTCCCTCAAAATCTCCCTTCGCCATACCCTCGGCAATTTTCTTCATCTGCACCAGCGGCCTGGAGATGGACCTGGACAGGAAAAAGCTCAGTCCGGTAGCCACCAGCACCGCTCCCGCGGCGGCCATCATCACCAGACGCCTGATCTCCCAGATGGAATTCTGAATCGATGCCATGGGAGAATACAAAATAAGCCCGCCTATCACCTCTTCATCGGTTTTTATGGGAAGAGCGACCGTCAGCATAGCGGCACTGAACTGGGGCATGTATCCCTTGTGAACCACAATGCGGCCTTTCAGGACTTCGGCGAATTCCTTGCCATCCAAAACCATACCTTTAAATTTTAGAAGGTTTGAGCTCGCCTTGATGAGACCCTGGCGGTCCACCACCACCGCATGGGCATTGATGAATTTGCTTATATCAAGAAGCTCCAGGGGATCGACCCCCTGCAAAATAAGTGCGATGAGTTGCTGGCCTTCATTTATCATCTCATTTTTCCTTATGTCAAAATAGAAGTCCTCAAACAGGCTGGATAGGACCAGCGTGGAAAACAAAAGGGTTACAATTGTAAGAAGAATCATATATAACCAGAGTTTTCCGATAATGCTCTTCCTGAGATTCACTTTATCACCTCAAACTTATAGCCGACCCCCCAGACGGTACTTATATACGAGGCGGCCTTGCTCCGGCCCAGTTTTTCCCTTAACTGCTTTATATGGGTGTCAACGGTCCTCAGGCTGCCGAAGAAGTCATAACCCCACACTTCTTCTAGCAACTTCTCACGCGTGAATACCTTGTCCTTATTTTTGGCAAGGAAGTATAAAAGGTCAAATTCCTTGGGAGTTAAATCCACTTCCCTGCCGTCCACCTTTACCGTCCTGGAAGCGGGCACTATTATGAGATCAGGGAAGCTGAGGGTTTCGTCGGTCTTTTCACGGGGGCCCAGGCGCCTTAAAAGAGCTTTTACTCGGGCCGTAAGCTCCCGCGGGCTGAAGGGTTTTACCACGTAATCGTCGGCACCCAGTTCAAAGCCCAGCACCTTATCAAATTCTTCCCCTCGGGCGGTTAGCAAAATGACGGGAATATCGGATTTTTCCCTTATTTGTCGGCATACGGTCCACCCGTCCACCACCGGAAGCATTATGTCCAGGATTACAAGGTTATATTTAGACCTTGAAAGCATATCCAGCGCCTGCTGGCCGTCATAGGCCTCGTCCACGGAGTATCCTTCCTTTTCCAGGTAAAGCCGCACCAGCTCGACCATCCGCTTTTCATCGTCCACCACGAGTATCTTTATATCATTCATTTTCTTTCCCCCTAAAAGAAAAGGCCAAGAAAATCTTGACCCAGAATTCCTACTAATATTATAGATTTTACTCTATTTTTCGTCAACTCTTTCTCATTTCACCGGTAGATTTGTCGATATAATAATCTCCCTTTATCAAAAGTTGAGAAACGGGTACGATTTCGTATCCCTGCCTTTTTAATTCATTTATAATGGGTTCCAGGGCCTCCGCCGTGTGCTTCCCGTTGTTGTGAAACAGCACTATAGAACCGGGCTTTACTCGTTTCATCACCCTGTCGTATATGGCGCCGGCGCTTAAATCCTTCCAGTCCAGTGAATCCACGTCCCATTGAATTACATAATAACCCAGTTCATTGGCGGTGGTTATGAGAGTGTTGCTGTAGTCACCAAACGGCGGCCTGAACAATGTGGCGTTCTGGTTTGTGAGCTCTTTTATCTTATCATGGGTGGCGCTTAACTCTTCTATTATCTTGCTTTTGGGGAGACGGCCCATACTGGGATGGGTGGCCGAATGGTTGCCTATCTCATGGCCCTCCCGGGCGATGCGCCTGGTCATATCCGGGTATTTGTCCATCCAGAATTTCACAAGGAAAAAAGTTGTCTTGATGTTATGCCTTTTCAATATTTCCAGCAGTTTTGGGGTAATGTCGGAACCCCAGGCCGCGTCAAAGGATATGGCCACTTTTTTCTCACGGGTCTCAACCCTGTAAATCGGCACCAGGCGGTCGGCACCGGCAAAAACACCGACAGCCTTCGGCAAAAAGGCGCAAAAATGAGAAAAAGCCACGGCAAATACGGTTGTCAGGCAGATAAACCATGTAACAACTCTTTTATTAAAACACAATCTCCTTATTGGCTCCACCTCCCATTCTCACCTATATATACTTATTCATTGAAAAATTTTCTTATGATAATTGGCGGGAGCCGTGAAAACTTTTTATGTAATGAATCTCATTAATGTCGAATATGTGAAACTCAACCGGAATAAAATTTATTAAAAGCATTGGGAGGTGTGCCTAAATGGTATCCGCAAGACAGAGAAAAGGAGTTGTAATGGGAATAATATGGGGCTTAATGGCATGGATACCGTATTATACCGATTACCTGGATTCTTTTCGGGAAATTCTGGGTATCCCGGCCGCCCTTGGCTTAAACCTTGAACTGGCTTTAAACCGGGGCGACGCCTTTGTTTTCAGCATTTTACTTGGAGCAGGCATGGGATTTGTCTTCGGCAGCACCGTTGATTTTTTCAGAACCAGCGTAAAAATAATCGGCCTTTTCCCCGCAAAAAAAAGAAGGCTCCTCAGGAGGGGGTTGTAAGCCTTGCTCCTGTGGAAAACCTTCATAACGACCTTCACACTGGTTTTTCTGGCGGAACTGGGGGATAAAACCCAGCTTTCCACAATGCTGATGGCGGCACATAATGAATCGTATATCAGCGTATTTCTTGGAGCGTCTCTTGCCCTAATATCGAGCACATTGATCGGCGTATACCTGGGGGCGGTTATATCCAGGTCCTTCCCTATTTATTATATACATCTCGGCGCCGGGATCGCCTTTATTATTATCGGCATCCTGCTTATAGCACAGAAAATCTAATACGCATATTTTAATTGTGGCATTACGCAAAAGGCGTGGAGTTAAGACAAACTGTGTAAATTTTAATGCAAATATGCCAAGATTTTGTTATAATATTTTGAGGAAAAAAACAGGGGGAGAGGATTTTTTTGTCCGCAGATTCTATATTTACACTATTCGGTGGACTGGGGCTGTTCATTTACGGGATGAAGCTCATGGGTGAAGGCCTGGAAAGGGCAGCCGGAGACAGGCTAAGAAACCTCCTGGAGCTTCTCACCAGAAACAGGATTCTCGGAGTCCTGATCGGAACACTGGTCACCGCCATCATCCAGAGCAGCAGTGCTACTACGGTAATGGTTGTGGGCCTGGTTAACGCCGGTCTCATGGACCTCATGCAGGCCATCGGCGTCATCATGGGAGCCAACATAGGAACCACCATGACGGCTCAACTCATCGCCTTCAAATTGACCAAGCTGGCGCTTCCGTCTATAGGCCTCGGGACGGCCGTTTTCATTTTCGGGAGGCAGAAAACACAAAAATTCATCGGACAGGTAATACTGGGATTCGGCCTTTTATTTTTTGGAATGCAGACCATGGAGGTGGCTTTAAAACCCCTGGCCGGGATGCCGGGATTCGTCAGTTTTATGGCAAATTTCGGTAAAACTCCTTTGTTAGGCGTGTTTGCAGGATTTATTACCACCGGCATCGTCCAGAGCAGCAGCGCCACCATAGGCATCCTTCAAGCCCTGGCGGACCAGGGTGTTGTCAACATTTCCATCGCATTGCCCATCCTTTTCGGTGACAACATTGGGACATGCGTGACAGCCCTTCTTGCAAGTATCGGCGCCAACATCACCGCCCGAAGAGCGGCCCTGCTTCACCTCACCTTTAACATAATAGGAACTTTAATATTTTTATTGATACTTCCCGTGGTCCAGGTGCTCATAAGTTACACCTCTTCCGACCCCGTGCGCCAGATCGCCAATGCCCACACTTTTTTTAATGTAACAAACACCATCATTCAACTACCCTTCGCCTTCCTTCTGGTCAGACTGGTTACATATCTCATCCCGGGCAATCCCGATGTAATAGAGAGAGGCGTGAAATATATAGACGATAGATTGCTTGAAACTCCTTCCATCGCCATGGTTCAGGTAAAAAAAGAAATCTCCCGCATGGGGCAATTATCGCTGGAGACATTAAAGGATGCCATAAACATTTTCCTGTATTATAACGAACAAAAAGATAAACTTGCCAGGGAAAAGGAATCGGTCATCAATGAGCTTGCCCGGGAAATCACCCGTTATCTTGCGCTTCTTTCCCGCCAGTCCTTGCCATCAGACGAATCCAACCTCATTACAAACATGATCAATGCCGTAAACGACATGGAAAGAGTGGGGGATCATGCCATGAACATACTGGAGCTGGCGGAGTACAAAGATGAACACCGCCTTCCCTTCAGCAACGAAGCTCTGAAAGAACTGGTGGAAATGTCCGCCAAGGTGCAGGAAACCTTTTCCCTTGCCGTTGAGGCATTTTCAAATTACGATAAAAATATTGCCAGTAAAATCGTGGTGAACGAAGAAGAAATTGATAACATGGAAAAGGAACTAAGAGCCCACCACATAAAAAGGCTCAATGAGGGGAAGTGCAATCCGAGTTCCGGCGTGATATATCTTGATGTGTTGAACAACCTGGAACGTGTAGGCGATCACGCCTTCAACCTGGCCTCCTATATCCTTCATATCGATAAAAATTATAAGGATTTAACCAAATTGATTAAATGATAATGATAAGGAATATAAATTCCAAGGGCGACAAGTTAAAAACCCTGCGATTTCGGAACCGCAGGGTTTTTTATTTCAATCAATGCTTTTTACGGCTTTCCGGAAAGTTTTTTAAGAAGTACCCCCAGCTCGTTTATCTTCTGCCCGTACGTGGCCCAGTCGCCTTCTCTCTGGGCTTTTACGGCCTCATCGTATAAAGTTGCGGCGCGTTTTATCATTTCATCTGCAGTCATTTCCCCGGCGGGAACCACCGGCGCCGCCCTTTCCGCGGCGGGCTCTCCAAAAATCCTGGCAACGGCCGCCTCAAAGGTCCTTTCCATGACCACATGCTCGCCGTATGCCACCACAACCCGGGATAACTCGGGCAGCTGGCTCTGTTCCCCCTGGATGAATACGGGCCTTACGTAAATTATGGAACCGTCCACGGGCAATACCAGCAGATTGCCCCGGATAACCCGCGAACCCCGCTGGTCCCAGAGGGTCAACTGCTGGGATATCTGGGAATCCTGATTTATCCTGGCTTCTATCTGCATGGGGCCGTAAACCGTTTTATCCTTCGGGAACAGGTACAGCACTATCTTCCCGTAATTTTCCCCGTCACATCTTGCAGCCATCCATGCCCGCATGTTTTCAATGGTGGCGGGGGTAAATGGAAGCATTAAAACCATCTCGGGCTTATTTTCTCCAGGCAGCTGCAAAATGGTGTAATACGGCTCCATCTTTTGTCGTTCGCTGCCGTATATTTCATCCGGTATCTGCCACACATCCTCCTTATTATAAAAAACCTTTGTATCCTCCATGTGATACAGGGTATAAACCCTGGCCTGAATCAAAAACAGGTCCTCGGGGTATCTTATGTGGGCTTTTATCTCTTTCGGCATCCGCTCCATAGGCTTAAAGACGCCGGGAAAGATGGCGGCATAGCTTTTTATTATGGGGTCGCTTTTATCCGCCATATAAAAATCCATGGTTCCGTTGTATGCATCTATAACGGCTTTCACTGAATTTCTTATGTAATTTATGCCTTCAACCGGTTCCGAATAGGGATACCGGTCCGTCACAGTGTAACCGTCTATTATCCAGTACAGCCTGCCGCTTGCCACCACCAGGTAAGGGTCAATGTCAAACCTTATAAAAGGAGCAACTTTTTTTACCATGGTCTTTATATCCCTGTCGAACAAAATCCTGCTGTCGGAGTCAAAGTTTGTGGAGACCAGAAGCTTGTAGTCCCCAAAACGTATGGCAAAAAGCAATCGGGACCAGAAATTTATCGGTATACCTCCCGTACCGCTGTATTCCGTATATGCATTGGTTTCTCCGGATGGGTAGTCAAATTCTGGTGTTCTGGAATTCACCACCACGTATTCCCTGGTGAGTTCCCCGAAGTATATCCTCGGTTCTCTTATTTTCAGTGAAGGGTCGCCCGAAACCGGAGGAATATCTTTTATGAAATAATTGGGGAGGCCCTCGGCGGATACGGAATTGACCGGGCTCATCACCAGGCCGTAGCCGTGGGTGTACTGCAGTCGCCGGTTTATCCATGTATTGGCGCGCTCTTCCGGAAGCCTTCCCTGATCCAGCTCCCTGGCGGCCAGCATAACCTGGCGAATCTCGCCGTTTATCGTGTACCTGTCCACATCCACCTGGGCGAAATTGTAGTAAGGCCTTATCCGCTGAAGCTGGTTGTATGTCTGCTGTAACGGCCTGTAATCCCAGAGCCTCAGGGTTTTAAGAGTGGGACTATTAAATATGACCTCCGGGTTTACCGTCTCCTTGACCGGATAAACCTTCCTTTCCACCCTATCAAGGCCGTACGCCTTTAAAGTGAATTCAATGTTGGTCTTCAAAAAAGGTTCCTCTTTAACAAACTCATTGGGGGTTACCTGCAGCTTCTGCACCAGATTCGGATATACCCCCTGTAAGACTATAGAAGCGGCGATGAAAACTCCCAGGGTCCACACCAGCATTGCCGGCCTTTTAACGGCCAGATTTACCACCAGCAGGGCCGCAAGGACCAGCGAAAGAGCCATCATGATCTTTAAGGCCGGCAGGACCGCATGGACATCGGTGTAACTCGCACCAAAGGCCACCCCCCTGGGAGAATATAAAAGGTTATACATAGACAACCGGTAGCCGTAAGCCTTTAATACAAAAAACAGGGCCATAAGAAAAACCACCTGTTTTTCCCGGGCCAGCAGGTCAAGCCAGCTGCCGGGACCTTCCTCAATGTGTGCCATTAAGAATAAGGCGGCCACGGCCACCATGGTCATTACAACCGTGGTAATTGCAAGTTCGTAAGCTTCTTGATAAAAGGGCAGCTTGAATACATAAAAACCTATGTCTTTCTTAAATAATGGGTCGGAAATCCCAAATGAGGATGGGTGCAAAAATTTCTGAACCGTCAGCCAGTAGGAAGAAGTAAAGGCGGTAAAAATTGCGGCCAGGATAAAACTTGCGGCAAGTAAAAAGCGTTTCACCCACCTGCCGGTCAGCACCGCGGAAAGCGCATCGTTGACCACACCCTCCCTGTATTTATAACTCAATGCTCTGGAAAGTTTTCCGCCGGCCGTAAGAAGGTTTATGTATATAAAGAAAAAAAATAAGACGCCGCTTGCAATCCTTACTACCCACCGGGAATAAAAAATCGTCCAGAAAACATTCAAAAAACCCGTGGATTTATACCACATAATTTCCGTAAGGAAGCCAGCACCCAGCGTTAAAACCGCTGCAAGCACAGCTATAGCGGCAATCAAAAAATAACTCACAGGTCTGTTCATATATGCATCTCCCTTCCCCAGTTTTTTTCCGCGCCGGCTTTCGGGATTATCTCCTTTGAAAAAGGTTATATTATAGTATGAGTAAATATATTCCATTTTATTTTAACACAAATACCATGGTACTTTAAAGAAAAAATAAAAAAGAGCAAGGTTATTCACCCTGCTCCTTTGTCGATTTTTCTTGTTCTTCTTTTTCTTTTTCTACCACTTTTCGTCCACAGTAAGGGCACGTCCAGACTTTCAAGTCTGCAGCAGAATAGGAGCGTTTGTTGCAATATGGACATGTAGTATACGGCAAAATAAACCCCCCAAACTTTCTTGTGTAACCCTGTGACCAAACTTCGCTTCGCTCTGATATGTTTTATTAATTCCCCAAAATTTTCTTAAATCCTTCCTGCAGACCATATTTTTTAAAAAATTTTTTGGACGGGTGAGAAGGGATGAATACCTTTTTTAGAATATTTTTTTACAGTTCCATTTCGGGCGCGGCAGTGCTGATCGGCGGCTACCTTGGAACAAAAAAAATCCCGGACAAACTGCTGGCATTCGTGCTTACATTTGGTTCGGGTGTGCTTTTGTCGGTGCTCTCGTTCTCGCTCATGCATGAAGCTTACCGCCAGTCCGGACCAGTCTATACTTCTCTTGCGTTTCTTGCGGGCGGTATATTCTTCTATATAATAGAGGGCCTTCTGACAAAATATGTGGCTCCAGGCACCGGGATGATACTGGGAACAGCGCTGGATGACCTTCCGGAGGCTTTAAGCATGGGTATCGGATTCGCCACAAAAAGCGGGCGGTTGGGAGTGGTCCTGGCCCTATCCATTTTTTTGCACAACATCCCCGAGGGCATATCCTCCACCCGCGATCTCGTTGACCGTGCGCGACTTTCTTCCAGCGCCGCCATGGTCCTGGCTTTAATCATCGCTCTTTTAGACCCCCTGGCGGCCCTCACCGGCTATTACATCCTGAGAAACCTGAGCGAAATCTGGCTTGGAATGATCATGGCCTTTTCCGGAGGGTCCATACTGTTCATGACCGGGACAGACATGATACCCAAAGCTCACAGGATTGGAACCCGTCTGGAAAATATCGGCATACTGGGGGGATTTCTCGCCGCCTTCTTATTGAGCCGTTTGATGTGATGCGGGGTGAAATATGCTATAATAATATAAAATGGATAAAATGGACAAAAAGGTAAGTCGTCATGGAGGTGGTCCTTTGGAAAGCATCGATGTGGCCAAGATCGCCGTTAAGATGGCCCTTTCCACCCGCAGCGAGGAGCTGGAGCTGAAGCAGATCTATGCCAAAATGCATGTGAAGGTAGCCGCCGTAGATTTTGGCGGCGACTTCATAAACTCTATCAAAAAGATCATCGAGAGAGCCGTGGTCGCCGCCAAACGGGAAGGAGTAATCGAAGAGGAAACCCACGTGCTGGAAGGCGCCGTGGTGGGCGCCACCCGGGAGGCCCTTTCCCAGGTTATGCAAAAGGCTCTGGGACTGAATGTTGGAGGCAAAATCGGCATTGCAAGGTGGGGTGAGCACATCAGCGTGGCCATGTTTTTCGGGGTGGGATTTTTGAACCTCAACGAAGTGGTCATCGGCCTGGGGCACAGGTCTATCCCAAATTTTAACGAATAACAGGCTTCATCATACGAACTTTACAGCCTTACTTGCATATTTTTCAGATTTACATAAAAACTTTATTTTACCGCAAACCCTCTTTATCACCATTGGTTAGGATAAAATTTTCACAGGTCAAAAAGCCTGAAAACGACAGCCGCACATAGAAAAAAAGACCCTGCCTCCTTTCACGAGCTTTTTGATTGACAACAAAGACCGGTAGTTGTATAATAAAACCAAAGTAAATCGGTAGGACGGTAGTATGGTAGGAGAAACAGTGTTTTCAGCACTCTTACCGGAGTGTTTTTTATTTTTCTCCCCCATGCTTACCGGCACAAAAAGGGGGTCATTTGTTTTGAAGAAGTTCTTGGTGTTATCGCTGGTTTTGCTCCTTTCCTTATCATTTGTGGTGGCCGGTTGCGGCGGCCAAAAAGCCGGCAGCGACACAAATGCCGGCAGCACCAGTTCCAGTGCAGGTTCCGAAAGCAAGACTTCCACTTCAAATCAAAAGACCTTCAAGATCGGCATCTCCCAGTTTGTTGAACATCCCGCGCTGGACGCTGCGCGGAAAGGATTTATAGACGGTCTTAAAGAAGCCGGTTTTGAAGAGGGTAAAAACGTGACATTTGAAGTGGAAAACGCCCAGGCGGATTTTCCCACAACCCAGACCATCGCCGACAAGTTTGTGGGAGAAAAGGTGGACATGATCCTGGCTATAGCCACACCTTCCGCCCAATCGGCAGCCAACGCCACGAAAGATATTCCCATTTTGATTACCGCGGTAACCGACCCGGTTTCAGCCGGCCTTGTTAAGAGCCTGGAAAAACCCGGTACCAACGTCACGGGCACCACCGATATGAATCCCATTAAGGAACAGCTGGAACTTTTAAAGGAAATTCTTCCTTCCGCAAAAAATGTCGGTATCTTATATAACGCGGCCGAGGCCAACTCCAAGGTGCAGGTGGAAATAGCCAGGAAAGCGGGGCAGGAGTTGGGGCTTACCCTGCATGAAGCCACAGTGGCCAACAGCAGCGAAGTAAATCAGGCTGTCCAGACCCTGGCGGGTAAAGTGGACGCGATATATCTCCCCACCGATAACACAGTGGCTTCTGCCATCGGCGCCGTTGTGAAGGTTTGCAACGACGTTAAAATCCCTGTTATCGGTTCCGAAAGAGGCATGGTTGAGGGCGGAGCCCTGGCCACCCTGGGAATAGACTACTACCTGCTGGGCAAACAAACCGGCCGAATCGCCGCACGGGTTCTGAAAGGGGAAAATCCCAAGGATATCCCCGTGGAAGGTTCAAAGGACCTGAAGCTTATAATCAATAAAAAATCCGCCGATGCTCTCGGCGTTAAAATCCCGGAATCCGTTATGTCGAGGGCGGATGAGGTTTTGGATAAATAATCCGAGGTGTGTTGACAGATGTGGCAAAATATGCTGCTAAAATCCCTGGAACAGGGCCTGGTCTTCGGGATTATGGCCCTGGGGGTATATATCACATTTAAAATACTAAACTTCGCAGACCTTACGGTAGATGGAAGCTTCCCTCTAGGAGCTGCAGTGGCCGCCTCGCTTATTGTGGGCGGCCAAAGCCCTTTTGTTGCGACGACGGCAGCCGTTATAGCCGGAGCCGCGGCCGGGTTCGTGACGGGTTTTTTAAACACCAAAGCAAAGATCAGCGACCTCCTGGCCGGAATTCTTACGATGACTTCCCTTTATTCGATTAATTTAAGGATTATGGGTCGTCCCAACATCCCGTTATTGAACCAGCCCACCGTTTTTTCTTTTATAGAAGTCTTTATGAAAAAATATTTTGCAGGTTTTCCCCTTACTTACATCTATCTCGCTGTGTTTATTATAACTGTCTTTATAATCAAGTTTTTACTTGATGCTTTTTTAAAAACCCAGCTGGGTTTTGCTTTGAGGGCCACAGGCGACAATCCCCAGATGATCCGCAGCCAGGGCGTAAACACCGACCTTACAAAGATAATCGGGCTATCCCTTTCAAACGCCTTAACGGCACTGGCGGGCGCTTTGGTGGCCCAGTACCAGGGATTCGCCGATGTGGGCATGGGAATCGGCACAGTAATAGCCGGCCTTGCTTCGGTGATAATTGGCGATGCATTGCTGGGAGAAAGGTCCATTTCTATTGGAACTCTCGGTGTCCTTTTCGGTTCCTTTTTATACAGGTTCAGCATTTCCCTGGTGCTGTCCTTCAGGCTGGCCCAGGCTTCGGATTTGAAATTGCTTACCGCAGTGGTGGTGATCGTCGCTCTCACCGCCCCGAGATTTAAAAAGGCCTTTAAATTGACCGCGGAAAGGAGGTAGTTCAATGCTTACCCTGAAAAATATCTCCAAGACTTTCAATCCCAACACTCCAAACGAGAATCGGGTCTTTGACGGCCTGTCGTTACAAGTGGAGGAAGGGGATTTTATAACAATCATCGGCAGCAACGGGGCTGGAAAATCCACGCTGCTCAACGCCATAGCCGGCGTTTTCCCTGTGGACGATGGACAAATACTCCTTGACGGAAAAGATATCACCACCCTGCCGGAACACAGGAGGGCAGCCTTCATAGGCAGGGTGTTCCAGGACCCCATGCTGGGTACTTCGCCTTCAATGACCATCGAGGAAAATCTATCCCTGGCATACAGCCGGGCCAACAATATTTCCCTCAGGTGGGGCCTGGATTTTAATAAGCGGAAGATATTTAGAAAATACCTTTCAGAACTTCCGCTGGGCCTTGAAAACCGCCTTACCACCAAGGTTAAACTGCTTTCGGGCGGTCAGAGGCAGGCTTTAACCCTAATCATGGCTACCATGAAAAAACCGCGGCTGCTTCTCCTCGACGAGCACACCGCAGCCCTTGACCCGAAGACCGCCATGCTGGTAAATGACCTGACCGAAGAGATCATTCACAGGAATAAGATAACAACCCTTATGGTGACCCACAACCTTGAGCATGCCATTAAGATGGGCAACAGACTCATCATGATGCACAAGGGTAAAATCGTCCTGGATATAAAGGGAGAAGAAAAGGCTACGCTGACCATTCCCCGGCTTTTGAATAAATTTGAGCAGCTGCAGGGTGAAAAATTTGTAGAAGACCGTGTGATGCTGGCTTAAAGTTGAAACTTTGCATAACGTGTTTCACCGTCTTTTCGAAAAAATATGATTCCAATTTCTTTGCAACCGGTATTTTCCGGAACGTCGTGTTTGAAATATCCTACTGCGGCATGCTTTACCTCTTCGTGTGCCGGTAAAGTCTGCGCCTCAGGAAAATTTTTTTCAAGCCACTTCCGGTCGCCTGCATAAGCCCGGACCTTTTCCATAAGGCGTTTGTTTTCGGGTCTTCGTGTATTAACCGGCGGGGCCTCTTTGCCGTTATGAAACATAAAGTCGAAATTGACCAGATCTCTGAACAATTCATGGTCAACATCGAGCGTGCGGGCGTATTCAAAGAGCAATTCATACCGCGATCTCAGCGAAAGGCTTCGCCTCAGGAAGCCTTTTTTGTTGCAGTAGTCGTAAAATGACAGATACATTTCAAAAGGGCTCTTGAATTTTTTTATTAGATAAGAAAGGGAATATTGAAACCTGCCGTCATTGTAAAACCTCTCCAGCAGTTTTGAAATCCCCTTCAGGATTCTGAGCTCTTCATACGCCATATTCCGGGTGTACAAAACTTCGTAGGGCGGTTTTGAGCGGTAGCGGATACCGTAATCGTCCGCCTCCCTCCGCAGGCGTGTTCCTTTCAGAAGTTTCAAAAACCCCAGCTGTATCTCCTCGGGGCCCAGGCTGTACACCTCATTGAAAGAGCGGGTAAAGCTTGAAAAATCTTCATGGGGCAGGCCGGCGATCAAATCCAGGTGAAGTTTTATGCCGGCTTTTTTCAGCAGTTTTATGCCTCTCAGCGTCCTTTCAACATCCGCCGTCCTTGAAACGGCCTTGAGGGACTCGGGGTTGGTGGTTTGAACCCCCACCTCAAACCGGAGCCTTTTCTCAAGGCCTTTCAGGCTTTCTATAAACCGGTCATCCACCAGCTCGGGGTTTATCTCGCAGTGAAAGACCGTCTCTCCGGGCAGAGTGCGTATTATGTCGAGGATTTTAACAGCCCTTTCCGGATCGCAATTGAAGGAACGGTCTACCAGCTTGACCACACCGACACCTTTTGCTGCAAAGAATTCAAAATCCCTCTTCACTTTATCAAGATCGGCCTTTCGCAGGTTCCTTTCCAGGGAAGAAAGGCAAAAGGCGCAGTTAAAAGGGCAGCCTCTCGATGTTTCATAATACACCAGTTTATTGCTCAGGTCTTCCTCCTCGCCGTATGAAAGGGGGATATCGTTTAAATCCAGGCACCCCTGCAGGGGTGGGTTTACCGTCACTCTTCCATTTTCCCTGAAAGCTATTCCGTCGATGGTCTTGACCGTCCCCCTCCTTTTCAGAGCCATGAGCAGCCGCCTGAAGCGCTCCTCCCCCTCCCCGAGAATGACGCAGTCAACATACCCGTTTTTCTCCATTATTTCGGGGACGTCGTATGAAACCTCCGGCCCCCCCAGGACTATCATAGTCTCCGGCCTTATTTTCTTGATATTTTCGGCCAGGTAAAGCACCTGCTCTATGTTCCAGATGTAGCATGAAAAGCCAATCAAATCCGCTCCCCAGGAGACCAGGTCTTCCAGCACATCGTCCATATCGTCATTTATTGTTGCCTCGTACACCAAAATTTCTTCTCCCCTGCAGTATGCCGCTATGTTCCTTATGGCGAGATTGGTGTGGACAAATTTAGCGTTAATACCCACAAGAAGCGTTTTCACCTTCATCGACCTCCCCCGGCTGGCGGTTAAAGTGCTAATATTACAGAGTCACCCCGTTTTTGAATATGGCTATCTCCCTGAACCCCATTTTTTCGGATTTTGTGGGATAACCGGAGGCTACTTTCACAACGAACTCCAGAAGTTCTTCCGACAGTTTTTCCATGGATTCACCGCTCAACAGCCTTCCCGCGTCGAAATCCATCCAGCCGGATTTTTTCCGGAATATTTCACTGTTGGTGGCTATTTTTACGGTGGGCACGGCGGTCCCAAGGGGTGTCCCACGGCCCGTGGTAAACAGAACCATCTGGCAGCCCGCCGCCGCCAGCGCCGTGGCCGCCACCATGTCGTTGCCCGGGCCGCTCAGGAGGTTTAGCCCTTTTTCCTTCACCGTATCCCCGTACTCCAGCACGTCCACTACCCGGCCGGTGCCTCCTTTCTGGGTGCAGCCAAGGGACTTTTCCTCAAGGGTGGTGATGCCTCCTTTTTTGTTGCCGGGGGATGGGTTTTCGTATATCGGCTGGTTGTACCCCATGAAGTACTCTTTAAAATCGTTTATGAGCCTCACAGTCTTCTCAAAAACTTCCCTGTTTTTGGCGCGGTTCATGAGTATGGTTTCGGCCCCGAACATCTCTGGCACCTCAGTGAGCACTGTACTGCCGCCGCATGCGGTGAGTTTGTCGGAAAACACGCCCACCAGGGGATTGGCGGTAATGCCGGAAAAACCGTCGGAACCGCCGCACTTAAGCCCCACCACCAGGTCCGAGAGAGGGCATTCCTCCCTCCGGAATCGGGCGGCGTATTCCACCAGCTCGCCCACCAGGCCCACACCGGCCTCAATCTCATCTTCCACTTCCTGGGCCACCAGGAATTTTACCCTTTCCGGATCGTACCCGCCCAGGACTTTTTTAAATTCCGGTATGTTATTGTTTTCACACCCCAGGCCCAGCACCAGAACACCGCCGGCGTTAGGATGGCTTACCAGGTCAGCCAGTATTTTCTGCGTATTGAGATGATCGCGGCCCAGCTGGGAGCAGCCGTAAGGATGCTTAAACTCGTATATACCGTCTATATTTGACATACCTGCAAATTTTTCAGCCGCACGACGGGCAATGAGTTCCGCGCTCCTGTTTACGCAGCTTACGGTGGGGATAATCCAGATTTCGTTTCTCACTCCGGTTCGACCGTCTTTTCTGCGATATCCTGAAAATGTTTTATCGCATTTTACACTTTGGAGTTCTACCTGCTGCGGGTGGTATTCATACTCCAGGATTTGGCCCAGAGCCGTCTTCAGATTATGTGAATGCACCCATTGGCCGGCTTTTATATCGCATGTGGCGTGACCGATGGGGAAACCGTACTTTACAACATTTTCATCCTTTTTTATATCCTTCAGGGCAATTTTATGACCCCTGTCTATATTCTCCAGTGCGGTAATGGAGGAAGACCCCGCGTTCAGGGTTTCGCCCTTTTTGATATCTTCGAGGGCTACCGCCACATTGTCGTTTTCGTGAATTTTTAGTACTCTCATAAAAATTCTCCTTTTTTACACTGTAGTTAAACCCTCTGCATCTTCCTGTCTGTCGTTATTTAATTGAATATTGGCCAGCATATTTGAGCTCGATTTAAAGAGTTCTCTCAGGGCCAGAGCACATGCTCCTATTACTCCTGAATTTCCATCAAGAAAAGATACATTTATGGAGGTGGCCCTTGCTATTTCCGGAAACGCGTGGGAATCTACCGTTTCTTTTAATACATCCAAAAAGATTTTAGCCGATACCGCCATTTTCCCACCGATAAAAACCGCTTCCGGGTTGTAAAGATTTACCACATCAGCTATTGCTATACCCACATACCGAGCCATTTGCTTCAAAAGTTCATGAGAATAACAACCTTCTATTGAGACGAATTTTAATATGTCATCAATACCAACTTTTCCCTTAGTTTTCCATACCTCTTTTAACGGATCGCCGTCTTTTGTGAGCGGCAATTCGGAATTGGCCCTCCTTACCAGAGCCGGAATGCCGCAAATACTCTCAAGGCACCCCCGGTTGCCGCAGTTGCACAGCGGTCCTTCTTCCATAATGACAATATGCCCAATTTCCCCGGCATGACCCTGAAATCCCTGCACGATGCGATCATCCATTATAATTCCCGCGCTGATACCTTCACCCAGGTTTATATACACCAGGTTTCTGTAAGCGGTACCGCCGCCAAACCATCGCTCAGCAAGAGCGGAGGCGTTGGAGTTGTTCTCAACGAAAACCGGCAGCCCCAGTTGCGTTTCGATAGCTTTTTTAACCGGAAAACCCTGCCATTTGGGCCCCAGGTTGATAGAACGCTTGACTACCCCCTCTCCAACGTTCAAGAGCCCGGGAAAGGCTATTCCAATGCCAAGAAAATTCTTTCCCCGGTGAATTTCATCCTGCATAACCTGCTTTATGGCATTTACCAGCTGCGGAATTCCGGTTTCGGGATCAGTCATGTCAAGTTTAATTATATTTATTCCGGTGGGGTCGTTTTTTAAATCCGCTATGCCCATAGAAGTTTCAAAACGCGTTACCTCAATACCTATGACGTATCCGGCTTCAGGATTAAACTTCAGTTTAACCGGTCTTCTGCCGCCCCGGGATTTATCCAGCCCCACTTCTTTTACCAATCCCATATTCAGAAGTTCCCGGATTATTCCCGTAATAGCCGGAGGAGTAAGACCCGTTATCTTTGCCAGTTCCTGCCGTGATATGGGTTCATGCTCTTTAATTATATTCATAACCGTCATTCTGTTAATTTTTTTTACATATTTACTGTTTCCCGGTCCTTTTGACATCGCTATCACCTTTACCTGCTAAATATCTTTCGATAAAAGTTTTTAAATTCCTGCCGGAATACAACCGCCAGCGATTTATTTCCCCTGTAAAAGTCGAATATGTTTTCCTATATGATTTTCCAGGGCTTCATAATAACATTCTTCGTATTCATGCAATATATCGTATATATCATCTTTGAAGAGATATTTTCCGGTGCCGTCTTTTGCGGTTAAAATCTGACCAAAAGTTATATGAAGCACCTGACGGGCGTCGCTGTGGGTTAATACTTCCGCCAGTTCTTTATCGTCAACTGCAGTGATTTCGGGTAGGTTTGCAAGGTTTGCGGTAACGTGGTAATACTTTCTGGCTTCATTGAAATGTTCCAGCGCGAAAACAAAAATCCTTCTAAATACTTCCGGTTTTTTCCAGGCGATCACTTTTAAGGCCTCGAGCCAGTTAGTTCCGGCGGTCTTCACATGTACCCGCCCTTTTGTATATTTTCCTATGATGGGAAATACCCTGAATTTGTCGCTGCCGGAATGAATGCTGAGCCGATATCCGAAGTGATCGGCGATTTTTGCATGGATTATAAATTCCCTTTCAAATTGTGCAATATCGCCAATATAATCGACGGCCTTTTGAAATTCGCCGCAAAACCGGGGCGCAAGGCTCGTGACATCGACTTTCATCCTATAAAGCTCGGATGCCACGAAGTAGTGGGCTTCCGGAGTGGTGGGAGTCTGGGTTTCATCGATAGAAACTTCAAAATCCACTTCCCTGCCGGCAGGTTTTACTACATCAAAGAATATGTGTTTCGTAAAAGACAGCGCTCCGCCGTATATCAGGACCAATCTTTGCAGGGTCTGCCTGTTAAAACTTATCCTGACATCCCCTGCCTCAAATTCCCTGTCAAGATAAGTTTTTTCCATTTGCTGCCTGTATTCCTGCGGCAGGGAATTGTATTTTTCGTCAACTTCTTCCTGCGTCAGGGCGGACACGGCATTGTCTATTTTTTCCGAGCAGTCCAGCGTTATCATGGAAAAGCCAAGGTCCAGGGCCTTCCTGACCTCTTCTTCGGTCTTTAAATGATCTCCGTCGGCTGCAAATCCCTGCCTGTACCCTTCCTGAAAAACAGCCCATGAAGCGGCGTCCAGCACATCTTCAAAGGTCCTGCCGGTGAGAGTAATCTCGCGGATCGACTGCTGTGCCAATACGGGCCTGACACCGGTCTTTTTAATAATGCGAAGATGGCCCGGGGAAGCAAGCCCCAGGCGGTCTCCCAATCCCACGCTCATTCCTTTTTTCCCAAAATTCACCGGCGCAGTAAACGGAAAATACTTGCGCAGCGCCACGGCGTTTCGGTGATTGAGCGGCATTAATTTGACTTTTTTCCCGTTGATTTGGAATGTGGATTCCTCTTCAAAGTCCCTGGTAATTGCCGAAGCTTCTTTTTCTATTTCTATAGCCACCAGTTTCTTTTGCTTTTTTTGTTTAATCAAAAAGAAATAGCAACCTTTAATGTAATTAATGGATTCCGGATAAACCCTATAAACATCAAAATTTGCCGCTGCTTCTTTTTTTACTTCTTCTAATGTCAGCTCATCCGAAATGAGCTTTTTACAGAAAATTTCAAGACCATCTGACAACATAACTCCCCCTTAAAGTTTAAAGAGTCGCTTATTTTTTAACCTCATTTTACAAGTCCCGCCACAGTAGCCTTAATGCCATCTTTTGCAATCTGATGGAGGTAGCCACCCACCTTTTCAGCAAAGCCCTCGACGCTGCTGAGATCTTCACCCCACATTTCGGTGTTGGACAGAACTTTTCTTGCCACTTCAACGGCGGATTCTCTGCTGCCGTCATAGGTCCCCCACGTGCTTTCGAAGAACTCAAGGGCCCATTTATCATCTTTCATGGTAAACTCACCCTTTTCTCTGCGGGCCTTCATGGTGCTGCCTTCCACTTTTCCGTCTTTATATACGGCTATCAGTGCCGCCATCGAAAAAGTAAGCTTTTCCGGCAATTTGCCGTTTAATTTTTTATACTCGAGTATGGATGGTAAAACCCTTGTCTTAAATTTGGATGAGGAATTCAACAGAATGCTTATGAGGTAGTGCTTTATATAAGGATTTCGGAAACGTTCCACTACCGAATCGGCAAATTCCGTAAGCATGCCTTTGTCCAGGTCGATGGACGGGATTATTTCATCATAAATGATTTGCCGCGTATACTTACCCATCACTTCATGGTCCATCATCTCTCCCACGGTATCAAGGCCGTACAGGAATGCCGCCGGCACCGAAGATGTGTGAGCGCCGTTTAATATCCTTACCTTCCGGGTCCTGTACGGGGTCATGTCATCGGTCCAGATCACATTCAGGCCGATTTTTGTAAAAGGCAGTCTTTCGGAAAGCTCCGCGGGGCCTTCAATGACCCAGAGGTGGAACAGTTCGCCCGTATCCAGCAGATCGTCTTCATATCCAAGTTTTTCCTTAATTTCATTTATCTCATCCTTTGGATATCCGGTGACCACCCGGTCCACCAGTGTATTCAGGAAGGTGTTGTGTTGTTTTATCCATGTCTTGAATTCCCCTGGCAGGTTCCAGTCGTCGGAAAGCTGGAGGATGATTTTTTTCAAATTGTCGCCGTTTCTGTCGATAAGCTCACACGGAATTATGACCATCCCTTTTGCGGGATCTCCGTTAAAGTGTTTGAATCTGTGGTAGAGGTATGCGGTGAGTTTCCCTGGATAAGATACGGGGGGCTTTTTGTCAAAGCTGTCGTTTTTGTCATATGATATGCCTGCTTCGGTGGTGTTCGATATGACAAATTCAATATCGGGGTTTTCTGCACATTTGAGAAATTCGTCCCATTGAGTGTAGGGATTTATACCCCGGCTCACCGAGCTTATTATTTCTTTTAATTCCGTGGGCTTGCCGTCTTTCAGGCCTCTCAGAATCAGCGTGTACAATCCATCCTGTTCATTTAATTTTGAAACCAGACCTTCTGCTATGGGCTGAACCACCACGATGCGCCCGTTAAAAAGATTGTTTTTGTTCAATTGATGAAACATCCAGTCCACAAAGGCTCTCAAGAAGTTGCCCTCTCCAAACTGGATGACTCTTTCCGGGAGGTCTTCGGGAAAAGGCTGAACCTGTAAATCCTCCGGAAACTTAAAATTACTTTTTAATAATTGTTTGTTAAGTTTTTCCACAATATCTTCCTCCCCGTTTTAATAACTTTAATTAATTAATTTAATTATGTATTCTGTTTTAATAATGAAAAATCCTTCTTTGTGAAAAAAATTTAATATAATACCCGACAACAGGTCTTTAAAGGGAAAAAATGGCCCTGTACAGGCCATTTTAATTCTATTTTAGTATTGGACCGATATTTTCAAGCCAGGCCAGCTTCGGGTCGTCCCTCGGGATAAGTTTCCTGCCGTAGTTTCCTGCCATTACCCAAAGATAATAGACCTGAAATCCCGGTGCAGCCGCCACAGGATGATAGCCTTTTGGAATAAATACCGTATCCCCGTCTTTGATCATATACGCTTCCCTTAAAGAAAGGTCATCGGTATACATCACCTGAATGCCGAAACCGTCGCGGGGTTTGACCTTGAAATAATATATTTCTTCCATGTTGGCTTCATATGGCGGATTGTACGTGTCATGTTTGTGGGAGGGATAGCTGGACCACTGACCGGGGTATGAATAAGTTTCACCCACCACTATTCGCTGCACTCTGCCTTCGCCGTTATCGACGACAATATCATAGACATCTCTCTGGTAGTTTAGAATTCCCCGATGATTGAATATCACTTCTTCGGGTTTTACCACGAAAGGCTCAAACTGCTTTTCCGCCTTTGCAAAACATACTCCGACTTCAAGGTTTAATCCCTGCGATTCGGTAATTTCGTATTCGCTGTTCACGGGAACATATACTGCAGTGGCCTTGCCAGAAAATACATCCTTCCTCTCACCCAGGTTCGGGTAAGATAAACCGTTTACCTTTATGTCACATTTTCCGGACATAATTACAAGCACAACCTCTTCATTTTTCGTTTCGCCTGCATAAGTTTCATTTGCTCCGAGTTTTAAAACTCCCAGACCCGTATATTCAGATGGTTCGCCTATTTTTACAATTTCTCTGTATCCTTTAAAATCCTCAGCTGGATAAAAATACTTCAATCCTGTTGCCTCCTTAAAATTTATTAATATATTTATATATTTATATATTTATTTTTACCTGATCAATATATCAGGCCTTTTTATCGAAAAACCTTGATACTCCACATCGACGGTTGGGAAGTTTACGCACGGTGTTATTATCTCAGGCCCGCTTTTTTCTACTAAAATGGTATCTTCTGATTTTACACCCGCAATGGTGGGATTCCATGCGTACGCCTGATTTTCCTCTACCGTCACATCGCAGTATGACGTGGCCCGGAACTCCCGCGAATTGTATCCCGCCATACCGCCCTGATGATGGTTTTTCCATTCACCGGCAAAGCCCACTTTTTTATATACTTCTTTCGCCCTTTCAAATATATCTTTGACCTTCACCCCCGGCATAGTGGCGCCTATAAAAGCCGCATCGACCTTCAGCACAGCATAGTGCCTTTTTTTCAAATCCACCGGTGGATGGCCAAAGTGGATCAATCTGGTGGCTGATGTCATAAGCCCCCATTTGTGTCCTGATATTGCGAGCAGGGCGTATTTTTCAATCTTTTTTTCCGTAGGCAGGGGATGCCTGTATTTGTATGCCCTGTCATCGGCGGCAACCAGCGTTACCCAGGGGTTAAATCCCAAACTTGCGGCGGCCTCTTTAATCTTTTCCTCAACATGCAGTTCGCTTTGCCCGGGTTTAATTTCCAGGGCAACCCTTTCCAGAATGGCAGAGGCGCATTTCCCCGTTTCCCTATATCTTTCCTTTTCTTGGGGGACCAGCTTCCAGCGGAGTCTTGCAATTTTATCGGCAAGCTCGGTATCAGTATAAACCTTTTCACCGGAGCATATCTCCTTTAAAACGCCGGCCTTCCCAGAGGGTTCCCACCACGGATATTCCACCTTTTCCACAGGCAGGCCTTTTAACTCCTCATCCATGAGCCTCTGCCCTTCGATATTATTGACAACCAGGTAGACTTTGTCGCCCGTAATGAGCAAACTTCCGCACGCCTCTAACGATGTGTTGTTCACATAAGGCCTCCCTCCGGAAAGCCATAGGAAATTTACCTGTGTTTCAATCAGTAAATTTTTTATGTTCTGTTCACATATCATTTTCCTTACTCTGGCCAGTTTTACATTAAATTCTTCCGCGCTCCACGCCATTGTTGCACCTTCTCGAATTAAGTTAAATTATTTCATTAACAGATTCGGCATAAACATTACAACCTGGGGCACATAAGTGATCAGCATCAAAACTATAATCATAGTTACATAAAAAGGCACCATTGCCTTTGTAAGCTTCTCGATGGAGATATTGCCGATGGCACATCCAACGAAAAGGGTGCTTCCTACCGGAGGAGTCAATAGCCCGATGGACAGGTTCAACATCATAATAATGCCGAAGTGTACCGGATCTATCCCCAGCTGCATGGCCACCGGTAAAAGTATCGGTGTTGTGATTAAAATCAAAGGAGCCATATCCATGATACATCCGAGGAATAACAGCAAAATATTTATCACAAGCAAAACCACATATTTATTTGAGGATATCGAAAGCAAAGCTTGAGTTGCCAGGGCAGGTACCTTTAAATATGCAAGCATCCAGCCAAAGGCATTGGAAGTGGAGATAAGCGCCATTACTATGGCCAGTGTTTTTAAACTGCTCAGCAGAATTGGCCCTATTTTTGTTATGGGAATATCTCTGTAAACGAAAAATGTTACAATAAAAGCGTATACGGCTGCCACAGCGGCGGCCTCTGTTGCAGTATACAGCCCTGTTATGACGCCGACCACCACTATGACGAACGTAAACAGCCCCCAGGCGGCATCTTTTGTTGCAATCAGCGCCTGTTTGAAAGGAACCCTTTTTTCCGCCGGATAATTTCTTTTTACTGCAATGATGTACGCCATTACCATTAAAGCAACACCCAGCAATATTCCCGGAATCATGCCCGCCAGGAACATCCTCCCCACGGACACCCCGCCTGCTACCATGGCGTATATTATCATATTGTGGCTTGGGGGTATCAAAATGCCCTGGGTTGAACCGGTGATGGTGACGGCTACCGAATAATCATTGTCATATCCCTTTTTCCTCATCATGGGTATCAATATGGAGCCGATAGAAGAACTATCCGCCACGGACGACCCCGAAATGCCTCCGAAAAACATGCTGGCAAGGACATTGACCAGCGCAAGACCTCCTCTTATGTGGCCCACAATTACGTTTGAAAAGGCTATCAATCGTTTGGAGATCCCCCCCTGGCCCATTATTTCTCCGGCAATGATGAAGAAGGGGATTGCCATCAGCGAAAATGAATAAATTCCTTTTACCATAGCCTGAGCAAGCATAGCCATCGGTACGTGAAGATAATAAGCCGTCAATACGGATGAAATACCGAGCGAGAATGTTATCGGGACTTTAAGCAGAATCAATCCTATAAATGTTCCCAGCAAAAGTACTATGGCTATTGTGTTCATGTGTCATCTCATCTCCCTTCTTCTTTCTTTTTCAATTTCTTTATACTTAAGGAGACTGTATATAGTGCAATAAACACCCCCGATACCGGCACCGCGGCATATAACCATGCGGAACTCAACCTTATCCCCGTAAATCTGTTTCCCGATGCAACTTTGGACATGGCGATGCCCTCAACAATCATAAAAATGGCAAAGCAAAAAATTAAAATCTTTCCAAACCAATCGAGGGCATTTTTTGTTTTATCTGACATAATCTGATCAAAAATGGTAAGGCTCAGGTGAAGGTTGTCTCTTACACCTATGGCCATACTCAAAAAGCCAAACCATATCATGCATAAAAGCGCGCTTTCTTCCCCCCACGACGGTGTCCATTTGAAAAAATATCGGGTGATGACAATAAACGTAGTTATAAGAGTCATAACCACCAGCAGAATTTCTCCCACTACTTCTATTATTCTGTTTAAAGTCTTTTCAAACATAATTTCACCCCATGTCATTCTATATGCCGCCGGCAATTTCCGGCGGCATATCTACCCTTTTTCTATTCTGATGCATTTACTTTGCCGCTTTTATCTGGTCAATTAAATCTTTGAAATCCGCTCCGAACTTGTCATAAACGGGTTTCACTGCATCCTGCCACGGTTTCAAATCTGTAACTTCAGTTATGATATTTCCTTTGGCTTTGACGGCTTCAATCGACTTCTTTTCATATTCTTTCCATGCTTTTTTCTGCACTTCTTCAGAGGCTTTGGCCGCCTCTTTGATTATCTTTTTATCTTCATCGCTCAGTTTGTCCCATAAGGCCTTCGAAACAATCACAACTTCAGGTGTCATTGTATGGTTGTCCAGGGTGGCGTATTTCGCCACTTCATAATGGGATGTAGAATAGTAGCTGGGCCAGTTGTTCTCGGCGCCGTCGATTACACCCGTCTGGAGGCCGTTGTAAACTTCGTTGTAAGCCATAGGCGTTGCGGAAGCTCCCAGTGCTTCTACCAGACCCACCATCAGCTCTGACTGCTGTACCCTGATCTTCAATCCTTTCAGGTCTGCGGGTGTCTTTATTTCCCTCTTGCGGTTGTAGAAAAATCTTGCGCCGGAATCGTAATAAGCAAGACCGATCATATTTGAATCCTTAAGAGAATCCAGCAGCTGTTCTCCTATTGGACCATCTAGAACCTTCCACTTGTGTTCTTCACTGTCAAAAATATACGGCAATGACAGAACCCTTAACTTTTTATCAAAATCCGAAAGGGGCTGAGCGTTGACCCTGGCAAAATCGATGCCGCCCATCTGAACGGCTTCAATAACGCTTTTTTCATCGCCAAGCTGGCCGCCGGCATATACGTCTATTTTTATTCTGCCGTTGGTCTTCTCATTGACGATTCTGGCGAACTCTTTGTCCCCTATGGTAGTGGGGTAATCTTCGGGCTGGTTTTCGGCCAATTTCAAAACCATCTGCTGGCCGCTTTGCGCACTGCCTCCATCAGACGGAGTATTCGACTGACCTGTGTTTGACTGGGATTGCTGCCCTCCGCCGCATCCGGCTAAAATAAAAACCGCCAGCATGATACCAATTAAGATAGCCATCCTCTTTGAACGGAAAAATGACATAGAATTTCCTCCCTCTCGTTTTTTTGTTTAAATATGTTTTTAAAATCCCCCCTGTTTTTCTTCATCTATCGCCCCCTCATATGAGTTAATGAAGTAAATTCAAAGTTCTTTTTTTAATTTAATTAATTAATCCTGTATATTATTTCTCCACACTTTTTTAAAATCCTGCCTAATATATAAAATTTTTTAGTTTATTACAATAGATTATTTTAACGAATGAGAAAAAAGCATATCTTGCATTGTTTTTATTATATTTCATCAGGTTTGCCTGAGCCCTTTATCTTTAACCGCCCGCCCGGTAGACTGCCCATGCCGGGTACATAATGAAGAGAGCTATCCAAATTTTGATAACCCTCTTCATTGTTTAAATATTTTATATTCACCCGAATTTTATTTGCCTGCGTAATCGGAAACTCTGGCCATTACCGCAGCAGCCTGTGCTCTTGTTAACGTGACCTTAGGCATAAACATATTGTTGCCCACACCTTCCATCAATCCCATGTAGCGGGTACGTGCCACAGCGGTTTTATAGGTGCCGGAAACATCATCCCTGTCTGTATAGGTGGGAGTGGCGTTGCTGGCATTCTTATATGAGACGCCGCACGAGTTAATAGCGATGGACGCCATCTCTTCCCGGGTGATTGTACCATTTGGATTGAAGGCCCCTTTGACCAGCTTCATCATACCCCTTTCTACTACTGCCGCCACCATGTCATAATCAGGCGTGCCGGGAGTCATATCAGAAATACTCACATCTTTTTCAGGTGCAGTTAAACCCCACAGTTTCGCCAGCATCCTGGCAAACTCTATCCGAGTAATATTGGCATTGGGGTCGAACTTTTCACTTTCATCTATAAGGTTCTTTGCGGCTATCCGCCTCACATACGGCTCATACCACTGGCCTTTAATATCTTTAAAAGAACTGGCAGAAAGCACTTTGTAAGGTATACTTTCAGCTACATTGCCGCTGGGATCGGTGGCGGTAATTTTCAGATACTTGCCGGTCATATTAGTGCCAGGCGTATATGTCATGGTGTTTGCTACAACTGTGTAAGGGCCGTTTTTCGAATCAGAAGCAAACCAGGAGTATTTAATATCAGAATCTTTCCCGCCCAGATACAAACAGGTGGCGGTTAGTGTATTTCCAGCTTGAGGAATACCTTCAATCCTGGCCTCGATGGGACGCGGGAAAGACATTCCGTTAATGGTGACATTTTCAAAAACCGGATCCACCCAGTTCATAGCCTGCAGAGGAGTTGCCACATTGTCGATGTTAATATTTCTGAGCACCAGTCCTGTGATGGGCACCTCATCGAAAGCCTCAAGGAAGATGCCGTATTCGCCGCCATTACTGGTGATATTTTCTATTACGATATTTCTGAATGTGGGCAAATAATTTCCATTTTTACCTTCTTCGTAAAGCATGGTTCCATGAACCACGGCCTGGTCCACATTTTTTATGCTGGAATTTCTCAGATAGATATTCTCAATAACGCCACCGCGCTGGGCGTTCGTCTTAAAACGCAAGGCATACGTGAGGTCAGGGCTGTCAAAATGATTATTATCGGCAAACACATTTCTTACGCCGCCCGACATCTCGCTGCCAATAGCGATACCTCCATGGCCCATGGCAAAAGTGTTATTGCGAATTATAATGTTCTGGCAGGGGATGCCCAGCTCGCGGCCATCGGCATTTCGTCCAGCCTTAATAGCGATACAATCGTCTCCGGTGTTAAAGGAGCAATTTTCAATAAGTACATAGTTACAACATTCGGGATCACAACCATCATTGTTCGGCCCAGAACTATTTATGTAGACACCGCGGACAGTTACGTTGGTACAGAGAACAGGATGAATCTCCCACATGGGGGAATTGATAATTTTGATGCCTTCAATGAGCACATTGGTGCATTCATACGGCTGGATAAAATTGGGCCGCAAATAATAGCCATCTCCCAGCACCCTTTTTTCAACAGGGGTGCGAGTATCATTCCACTTCATCAGCAAATTTCTGCCGGCATCTTGAAGCACGTTCTGTCCATTGGAACCAGATTTCCAGTTCCACCAGTGTTCTGCATCAGCCTGGCCGTCCAGGGTACCTTTGCCGGTTACGGCGATATTTTTCTGCTTGTAAGCATAAATGAAAGGAGAATAGTTATAACACATGCTTCCTTCCCAGCGGGTCAAGACCAGAGGGTAATTTTTCTCATTGGCTTCCTGAGTAAACTTAATCACCGTATTTTCATCTTCCAGGTATAAATTTACATTGCTCAGCAGATGAATGGCGCCTGTCAGATATTCGCCCTTGGGAACAATAACCTTACCACCACCCATTTTGTTGACATGTTCGATGGCAGCCTTGAAAGCATCGGTACATAATGTTTTGCCATCAGGTACTGCCCCAAAGTCGAGCACAGTCACGCTATAGTCGGGAAACACCGGATCGGAGATCTTCGCTAAAATTTCCTCGGCGATAGACCAGCTGAACTCTTTTTCCTCTGCTGCTTCCGCCGGCACAACAATTAAAGCCAGCAGCATGCAAATCATCAAGATAATATAAATCTTTTTCAACCTTTTTACCCCCTTCTTTAATTTTTTTATTTAAATATGTTTTGAAATTACCCCTGTTTTTTCTGCATCCATCACCCCCAAGCACGCGAGTAATGGCCCCGAAATATAAAAAGTTCTTTTTTAAATTAATTAATTTTTTCTGTATATTAATTTCTATACTTTTTTATAAAATCCTGCTTCGCATATAAATTTTTTTAGTTAAAATAATTCGTCTATTTACCCGATATAAACAGACATTACTATGAGATAAAAAATTTTATTATTAAGAAATTCTATGCCAGTATTTTTCAAAAACAAAATTATACAATGAATTGAAGCTGAAATAGAAAAAAGTCAAGAAATGACAAATCATAGAAGGTCCGGTTTGCATGAAATAGCAAGGCGCATGAAAAAGCCCCGCATCAGCCTGGTCCTGAGCGAGTGAAATAAAGCAACCGCTCTCATTTCCGCCAGAACCAATTGTGAATTGAAGTAGGCGAAAATCGAGCGGTTGAAAATAATTTCAAAGCCAAAAAGGGCTGCTCAGTGAAAAAACCTGCTTCATATTTTTGCCCTATTCGCGGCATGGTCGCTAATTTGTTATTTCAATCACTTCGACATCTTTAAGCCCCCACCCGGTCAACCTTTCGATGTCGAGGCCGCTTTCCGCTTCATGGACATCGGCAAGCCTCGGCCGCGTCCTGGGATGCTCTGGTACAAACACCGAACAGCAGTCGGCGTAGGGTTCTATGGAAATGTCGTAGGTGCCTATCTTTCTGGCCAGGTCCATAATCTCCACCTTGTCAAAACCTATAAGGGGGCGGAAAATAGGCATCCTGGCCACCTCGTTGGTGGCATTCAGAGCTTCCATGGTCTGGCTTGCCACCTGACCCAGGTTCTCCCCGGTGACCAGAGCTTTAGCCCCCACTTTCCCGGCTATTTCCTGGGAAATCCTCACCATCATCCGGCGCATGAGAATGGTCAGGAATTCGTTGGGGCTTTTGCCGCTCAATTCCTTTAAAACATCGGTAAAATTCACCACATGCAGCCGCATTTTTCCCGAATACCCCGCAAGGACCCTGCATAAATCCACAACCTTCTCCCTGGCCCTGTCGCTGGTAAAGGGAAAGCTGTGAAAATACACCGGCACTATTTCCACGCCCCTCTTCATGACCATGTATCCCGCAACGGGGCTGTCGATACCTCCGGACAGAAGGAGAACGGCCCTGCCGTTGGAACCCACCGGCAGGCCTCCGGGGCCGGGGATCCTCTCGCAGTATACAAAGGCCCTCTCCCTTACCTCCACATCCACTTCGATATCCGGATTGTGGACATCCACTTTCAAATCCTTCAGGTTTCTCAAGAGATGCGCCCCCACCTCCCGGCTTATTTCGGGCGACTTCAGCGGAAAGGACTTATTGGGCCTTCGGGTTTCCACCTTGAAGGTTTTCCCCCTGTAGTCGATCTTTTTCATAATGGTAAGAGCCGCGTCTTTTATGGAATTCATGTCAAGGTCGCAGCTCTCGGCGGGACTTATGGCCACTATGCCAAAGACCTTTTTTAAAGCATTGATAACTTCCTGCCGCGGGCCGTCGGCAAAGCAGTAAATCCTGCCGTGGGTTTTTTCTACCCTTATATTTTCAAACCCCCGCAGAGCCCCTTTAATTCTCTGCATGAGTATCCTTTCAAAAAATGGCCGATTTTCTCCTTTTAAGGCGATTTCGCCAAAACTGATGAGATAAAGATTCTCCATTTTTTACCTCCGGACAAATTTTCTTATCTCGGCGACCTCTTTTTTCAATACATTTACTGTATAGTCAATATCTTCCGGCGATATAAATGGTGACAGGCTGAAGCGAATGGCCCCTTCTATCTCCTCAGGGCTCTTGCCCATGGCGGCCAGCACATGACTCTTCCCCTCTTTTCGGGACGAGCAGGCGGAACCCGTTGATACATATATGCCGTGGGACTCCAGGGAATGAAGCAGTATCTCACCCCGGGTATCCAGGAAGGAAATGTTTAATATGTGGGGAGCGCCGCCCGAAGCGGGCCCGTTCAAAACCGTACCGGGTATTTGCTTTAAAATCCCGTCCTGAAGCCTTTCTTTAAGTTCCATCATCCTGGCCGACCATGCCGCCATATTTTTATGTGCTTCTTCTACCGCGGCGCCCAGTCCGGCTATCCCCGGCACGTTTTCCGTGCCCGACCTCAATCCCTCTTCCTGCCCGCCGCCGTTAAAGAGCGGTTTCAGCCTGACCCTTTCCCGGATGAAAAGAGCCCCTATGCCCTTGGGGGCGTAAATCTTGTGGCCGCTTATAGATAACAGGTCGATGCCATTAAGATTGGGCACCAGCGGAATTTTCCCAAAAGCCTGGACCGCATCCACATGAAAAATGGTATTCTTATTTTGTTTGACAACGGTGGCGGCCTCCTCGATGGGCTGGACGGAACCGACCTCGTTGTTCACATACATGATGCTGACAAGGATGGTTTCCGGAGTTAAGGCTTGTCTGAGCTCTTCCACATCGATGAGCCCCTCTTTGTTCACACCAAGATATGTAACCGAAAAACCCTCCTTTTCCAGCTGTTTAAACGCCTCCAGCACCGACGGATGTTCTATGGCTGTGGTGATCAGGTGCCTGCCCAACCTGACCATACCGTAGGCCGCTCCCTTAATGGCAAGGTTGTTGGACTCGGTGCCGCCGGAAGTAAAATATATTTCCCGGTGTTTTACCCCCAGAGCCTCAGCGATGCTCTCCCTGGCCTTCCGCACCAATTTTTCGGCTTCTATCCCCTTGGCGTGAAGGGATGAGGGGTTGCCGTAATATTTCGTCATTACGTCAAAAACAATTTTGGCCACTTCCTCCAATACCCTGGTCGTGGCGCTGCTGTCAAGGTAGACCTCTCTCACAAGTTTCACCTGCCAGATATATTAAAATCTTAACGCATATTCAATCCGACACCACATCTTCAAGGGTTTCGGCTAATTTCTTTGAAACTTTGGATATGAGTTCGTCAAACTGTTTGACAATTTGCTCGTATTCTTCCAGGAGCCTTTTCCCCGCCGGCGTCAGAGTGGCTCCTCCTCCGGCCTCGCCGCCCACCCGCCGGTCCAGCAGCTTTACTTTCAACCTGTCTTCTATCCGCTTTATCTTGCCCCAGGCCTGCCGGTAGGACATTTTCTCCATGTGGGCTGCCTGATTTATGGAACCGTACCTGTCAACCAGTACCAGCAGGCGATACACTCCGTCGCCGAAGACCTGATTTCCGCCGTCTTCAAGCCATATCTTATACTTCAGCTCCATTTCTCCATCCCCAAATAATTTTACAGGCTTCCTCTTTTACATATTATATCACAGACTTTTGCATTCGGGGGCGGCATCTTTGAAAATTAATAAACTCCAATAAATAGTATCTATCAACCGGCGTTTTTTAAATAAGTCAATTTATGCCAGGGGCATAATTAAAATTCAACAGGAAAAAATAAAAAAGAAAAAATCTTAAAAACGGAGGTGATCGTTTTGCAGCTAACCCAGAAGGAAAAACTGCAATTGCAGGATGCATTGAGCCATGAGAGAATCTGCGTGATGAAATACAACAATTACGCAAATCAGGCCCAGGATACAGAAATCGCCTCGATGTTCAGGAATCTCGCCAACCGTGAGCAGCAGCACGTGGATACCATCTCCAGGCTGCTCCAGCAGGGTGGAACCCAACCCAATTCAAGCCACTGAAACCTTAACTGAAACTTGAAATTGCAGAGTCTATCTCAAAATAAAACGAGGAGGGATGCTGATGCCTGCAAAACAGACTATCGCCGGGACTACCGCCGATAAGGACATACTCAACGATATGCTCATGACAGAAAAATACGTTTCCGGACACTATGAGACGGCCATAATGGAATCCGCCAATGAAGCCGTAAGAAACGCTCTTCGCCAGATACAGGACGAGGAACAGCAGCACGCTAAAATGATTTTTGACGCCATGAATCAGCGAGGCTGGTATAATCCCCAGTAACAAAAGCGGTCCGGCAGGACTGCTTTTTGTATGGAGGTGAATTTATGGGCAACGACAGGTACGACGCCATTGTGGTTGGAGCGGGGCCCGCGGGCAGTGCCGCCGCCCTTGTCATGGCTCAAAATAACATGTCGGTCCTGATGCTGGAGCGCGGCGAATACCCCGGTTCCAAAAACATGTTCGGTGGCACCATATACCGTGAACCCACTGAAGTTCTGGTGCCGGCCTTTTGGGAGCATGCCCCTCTGGAACGCCCGGTGGTAAGCGATGAGTTATGGCTCATGGACACCGATTCGGCGGTAAAGATCGGCTTTACGGGCCTAAAGTTTGGAAAACCCCCCTACAACAAATTCACCGCCCTCAGGTCGAAATTTGACCGCTGGTTTGCAGATAAAGCGCGGGAGGCAGGAGCCAGGCTCGTCACAAATACTCTTGTGAAGGAGATAATATATGAAAAGTCGACACTTTTCGGCAAAAAGGCTTCAGGTGTGGTGCTCGACAGCGGGGACCGCATTTACTGCGATGTGATAATCCTGGCGGAAGGCGTTAGCGGCAACCTGACGGAAAAGGCCGGCCTGAGGGGGAAGATAACGCCGGACGGCCTGACTCTATACGTAAAACAAATACTTGAGCTGCCTTCGGGAATCATAGAAGACAGGTTTAACCTGGAAAAAGGCGAAGGCGCAAGCCTTGGCATGATAGGCTACCCCGCCTCCGGGGCCATAGGCAAAGGGGGTATATTCACCAACAAAGACAGCCTGTCCATAATGGTGGGCGCCTACTTAAATCAGATCATCGATAAGGGCTTAAACCCTTTTCTCCTGCTGGAGAGGTTTAAATCCCACCCCCTTGTAAAAAGGCTGATCCAGGGTGCAAAACCCGTAGAGTATCAGGCGCATACACTGCCAAAAGGCGGTTACGAGCAGATTCCAAAACTTTCAGCTCCCGGGATAATGGTGACCGGTGACGCGGCTTTGATGGTAAGCGGCCGCCGCGGTACCGACCTTGCCATGCTCACCGGAAGGTTTGCCGGTGAGACGGCTTCCCAGGCCAAGAGCGCTGGAAATTTTTCGGAAAGCACCATGGCCGTTTACGACAAAAAAATTAAGACAAGTTTCTTCATGAAAGACATTAAAGCCGGCAGGGGTTCCAAAAAATACTACGAGCATCACCCCGATGCGGACTTTCTCCTGTCAAAAGCCGCCAATAACACGGCCTACGAATACTTCACGGTAGACCTTGTGCCATACGAAATGAAATTGAATAAGATCATCGGTGAAATCAAAAATCTGCAGGCGGTGCCCAAGACCCTTTCGGACATATACTACGGATATCTTCACTGGGGGGTTTTTTAGATGGGGAATTTCATAAAGACTGACGAAAATCCTCTGGACATCGTGGAAATAAAAATAGACGGGACATCTCACATCTCCTTAAGAAATCCCCGCCTCTGCAGCCAGCAGTGCGAAAATAAACCCTGCACCTATTTCTGTCCCACAAGGGTTTTTTACTGGGACGGCAAAACCGAAAGCATCAGCGTAATCTATGCCAGGTGCGTGGAATGCGGCGCCTGTCCCCACGGCTGCCCCCACGGCAACATCGACTGGCATTTTCCGGCCGGAGGGTACGGCGTGGTTTACAGGCACGGCTAGGAGAAAATGCGTTAACCGCTTATTTCAATATGCCGGTCAAGAACAGGCCGGCCGTAAACGTAAAAGAGGTCGGAGACTGACTGCCCTGCCGGCTTAAAATGAAGATTTTTAACATAGCCTCTCAAGAGCCCACCGGGCCTGTTCCCTTACTACCTCCGATGGATCGTTCAACAATTCCTCCAGCACTTTTGCCGAGCCTTCGCCGCCCACATTCCCCAGGGCGCAGGCGGCGTTGCGCCGGATTACGTTTCTTCCCCGCCAGCCGGCGGCGGTGTCTTTAAATACTTTTTCAAAGTCGTTTCTGGTGATTATGACCAGCTTATGAAGGTCCGTTTCCACCGGCATTTCCGGCATAAACTCCCGGTGCCGCGGGACCCTGACCCCCCTGTTTTTCGGGCACGCCTCCTGGCAGGTGTCACAGCCGAATACCCTGTGGCCCAGGGGCTTTCTGAATTCTTCTGGAATAGAGCCCCGCATCTGGGTGATGTATGAGAGGCACCGATAAGGGTTTATTTGAAAAGGCGCCATCAAGGCCCCGGTGGGACAGGCCCTTATACAGCGCCCGCAGTGGCCGCAAAGGTCTTTCGCCGGCTCGTCGGGTTCAATCTCAATATCGGTTAATATCTCCCCCAGGAAAACCCATGAGCCTAACTCCGGTGTAAAAAGGCAGGTGTTCTCTCCAATCCAGCCGATCCCCGCCCGTCGTGCCGCAGCCCTGTCTAAGAGACTCCCGGTATCTATAAAAATTTTGAACCGGCCTTCTTTTATCTTTGAAATAAACTTGACCACGGCATTCAATTTATTGCCCATTATACCGTGGTAATCTTTTACCCGGGCGTAACGCGAAATCTTGCCTTTGGGACTTTTTTCGTAAGGGCTTTTTTCTTGAAATAGCGTTTCCTCAGGTTCAAAGGGATCGATAAGGTATCCCATAGCAAAACAGATGATGGTCCTGGCGCCGGGCAAAAGCCTGTCGGGATAACACCTGCGGTCGATTTCCCTTTCTTCAAAAGGCGAGAGCAGGCCCCTGGCTTTTTTCTCCTGCAAAATTTCCTTTTCCTGTAAAAATGGTTCCGCCGGTGCAAAACCTACAGCGTCCATACCTATTTCTTTTGCAAACTTTCTTATATCCTCTTTTAAGCCCATGCGATGCATCTCCGTTTGATGTGCCATTTTAATTAACGCTGATGAAAAAAATAAAAGCCCTCTTTTTGGGCTTTATTTTCATTTTATGGTGCGGAGAGCGGGAATCGAACCCGCACGGGGATACCCATACGCCCCTCAAACGTACGCGTCTGCCAGTTCCGCCATCTCCGCGTCATTGACAATAAATATTATATACGGTTATTGTCTTCGTGTCAAGGTACTGAAACAGATCGCGCTGTAGATGAGCCACAGTTTCGTTCACACTACTTTATTAAAGTTAAAAAGACATTGCAAAGGGTGGGTATCCCTGAGG